>NZ_LMCV01000003.1:0-244650 GCF_001424925.1 Pseudomonas sp. Root329
CATCGTGCCTTGATCAGGCTACAAAGCCGGACAGCCACTCAGCCTTGAAAATCGAAACGGGATCTAGCGTTTTTACACACTCTGGGCCAAAAGCAGCCTCTTGAAGGTGTCTAAGAAGCAGGGGGCAATTCAGTGTAGGAAGTTTCCCCGTAGTGACGGCTTTGATCTCTATGCACTGGACACTCCGCATGAACTGAAGGCCTGTGCTTCAGCACGTTGAAGCCACATGGCATCGCCCCGTTTTGAAGGAATCGGTATTGAACTCTTTAGGGATATCACCTGTGAAATATGCAATCTGCGCCATTTTGCTGCTGGCTCTGAGCGGCTGCGTGACCATGTCGGGTGAATACATCATGACGGCTCACGACGCTTCCGGCGCACAGATAAAAAAGCTCGGCACCTTCGTCGCACAGGACCATAACATTTACCCCATACGTAACGCCTTCTGTCTCAACGCGCCAGGGGCTACGGTGATCATTCGTGACGCTAAAACCGGCGAGGAACTGCGCAGCGAGAGTCCTTACCACTGCCGTTAACCCTCAAAAAAAGGATTTTCCATGAGAGCTATGCTGATAGCAGGCCTGGCTTTTGCCGTTAGCGGCTGCGGCAATATTTCCAATATCCGTGCTTACTCCACGGCCTATGTTGAACCCGCCTCAGGTAACACCGCACGTTTGCGCGTCATCACCAATGGCATGGCATGTGGCGTGCCGGGCCGCGATTGCATCGACTGGCGTGTTCCCGGCGCCGGGGTGATGGCCGTGTCCGAATCCGGTTTTGCCGATCAGAATAATTGCCGCAGCCTGGGCATGCCCGAGAGCAACCGCCGGGTGCAAGCGCAAGAGCTCGCGCGTACCGAGCTGAAGGTGCCGGCGGGCAAGCCTTTCGCCATGAACTTCCAGAGCGAAGGCCACGTTTCCGCCGGCTATTCCTATAGCTGCCAGCAAACCTTTCGTTTCACCCCAAAGGTCGGTCAGGACTATGAGCTGATCCTGTTGGACGGTGGCCAGTGCCTGGTCGCGTTGCAGCGCTTAAATCCAACTGGAAAACCTGAAAACGAGCCTGTTGAGAAGGCAGGGCTCTGTAGAGCACTGGATGTTTTCTAGCTCAGAACGTCCGCGTTCATTGCAACAAAGCATCTTTAACAAAATCGCTGACCATTGATTGTTGGTGCCGATGCCGAATACACCCAGTTGCCGAGATGTCACTGACCCAGTCTGACTCCTCACAAACCATTACCTGTGCTGGATTTGTGCTGATTTGGAGGTGGGTCGGTCTTGCATCGGCAAGGGGTTCAATTCGGCATCGGCGTCAACAAGGGAGTTTATTTCCACCAATACTCGATCTGAACCCCTACGTTGGAGCCTTGCAGGTCTGCACCAAACGCACCGGTATCAGACAGAGCCGATCCCGGAGATTGCAAGCTGGCGGCGCGTTGCGCGGCCTTGTTCCAGGTAGCATAGGTGTAATACAGACGAAATTCCGGCCTGTCCCAAAATCCCGGGCCCTTCGGTGACCAAGTCGGCGCGATGGTGTACTTAGTGAGTTTTCGGGTACCGTCTGCGGCTTCAACCTGGTCGCGCCCAACTTCGGTGATTAACTTGAACTGATCCGTGAACGCATAAATTGGCCGAACGCCAATGGATAACCAGTTCTGGTCATCACCATCAGGGCGCGTGTCTTTTTGATAGACCAGTTCAACTTGACCACTGAAAGCATGAGTCATTTGCCAATCGAAAAACTCCACGAGCCGCCAGCTCTTGTTGCTCTCGTCCAACGTGGTATCACCGGTGTAACCCAATGCGGTTCCCGGCCCTCGGCCGTATTGAACAGCGAACTTATTGACTCCGCCCAGGAACGCGACCTGTTTGTGCTGGGCAACCACCGACCAGCCCTGATGAGCATCCTCGCGGCTCGGCTTGTCCAGATAACTGACGCCCAGCTGAATCTCGCCACCGGGATTGGTGTTGAATCCGCTGACGGTCACATCATGCCGGGTAACAAAATCCTTTTGGAAGACGTTGTCCTTGCGTGAGAACACGTAGCTGTATTTCAGATCTCCCAATGCGACCTGGTCGAACCCAAAGCCAGTTGAGCTTTGGTTCCAGTAGAAGTAGTCGGAAATATTGATGTCGTTTCGGTTGTAGTAACGACGACCCGCCCAGAAAGAACCGCCATTCAATGCTGGCATCTTGCTCCACTCTGCGTAGAGCTGACTCATCCGCGTATAGCCGTGCTCTCCGTCAAATTTTGGCTCATGGCCATACTCGTTGTAAAACTGTGCCATGCCTTCCACGCTGACCACCGAGCCGTCGTCCAGTGAAAGCAGATCCTGGCGCAAATCCAGCTCCAGATACTGCTCACATTCGTTGCCAAGGCGATATTTGGATTGCGCGCCCGGTAGCTGAAAACACGACTGTTTCCCTCCTTGAGTCGAATCCCCAACTCCGGTTCTGAAATAACCACTGAAGTTTGTTGCATACGCGTCAGCAGGCAGAAATCCGACAGCAAAGGACGCACCCAGAACTGCACTGAGAGTTTTAACGTTCATTCATAACACCTTTTGGTTTTTATACTTATTGGACAAGGTCGATAACGCGAATTAGCACGCTTTTGATCCAAGTACGCGGCTAACTCCATTCACAGGTTCCCAGATGGGAAACAGCTTAAATCGAATAGAAAACGCACCGTATTACCTGAACCAAAGCATGAGGAAAATCCAGGCAGTACCAGTGCAAAGTGACTACGCGTGAGCACGCGACCACTTAACAAATGAGTTAGTTAACCGTCATAAGCTTTACCCCTGGGAACGCTATTTTCAGGCCGCAAACTTGGAAGCCAGAACTATCTAAAACACCGTGTAGGGCCGATCGATCACCACGCAGCCTCAGAAGTACAACACGATTGAATAAATGCGCAGAGGCACTACTACATGGCATTTGTTTCATTCAAGACTGGAATGCATTAGTCCCACCCAATCTTATGAGGCTCTAACCCCGATGACGTCCTCGGAAGAAATCTATAAGACCCTGCGTCGAGGAATCATCTGCCGGTTCCGCGTCATAGCGAGTCAGACGGTTGTAGACGCTGTTGCCTAGCTCCTTGCCCAACTCCACGCCCCATTGATCAAACGAATTGACTCCCCAAATTACACCCTGGACAAAGACCTTGTGTTCATAAAGGGCGATCAGTGCCCCAAGGCTATGTGGATTGATGATCTCAAGAGCAACTGTATTGCTTGGCCGGTTGCCGGGAATCACCTTATGCGGCGCCAGTTGCTCAATCTCACTGGATGAAAGGCCTTTGGCTTTTAGCTCTGCCTCAGCTTCAGCACGGTTTTTGCCTCGCATCAGCGCTTGGCTTTGAGACAAGCAATTGGCGTACAGCCATTCCTGATGATCAGCCACTGGATTGTGGCTGACCACCGGCACAATGAAGTCAGCTGGAATTAGAGGTGTCCCTTGATGCAACAACTGGTGGTAAGCGTGCTGTCCGTTACATCCCACGCCGCCCCAGATTACAGGGCCAGTGGTGTAGGAAACTGACGTGCCGTCATGACGAACACTTTTGCCATTGGACTCCATGTCCATCTGCTGCAGATGTTTCACGAAGTTGCGCAGGTTATGGTCATAGGGCAAGAACGCATAGCTTTGCGCACCCCAAAAGTTGTGATACCAAACGCCGAGTACCGCTAAAAGAACGGGAAGGTTCTGTTCCAATGGCTCATTCAGGAAATGTTGATCCATAGCGTATGCGCCGGACAGCAGTTCCTTAAAGTTCGCTATGCCAATGGCCAGAGCAATCGGCAGACCAATGGCAGACCATAGTGAGTAACGGCCCCCGACCCAGTCCCACATAGGAAAAATGTTTGCTTCACGGATGCCGAAATCCAGCGCAGCTTGACGATTACTCGTCACCGCAATGAAGTGGCGATATAGCTTCTCTTCCGTCCCGCCCTTAGCCAAGTACCAACTTCGACAAGCTTGCGCGTTCTTCAACGTTTCAAGGGTACCGAAGGTTTTGCTGGAGATGATGAACAGCGTTGTTTCTACGTTCAGATCGGCTGTAACCTCTCGGAATTCATTGCCGTCGATGTTAGCCAGGTAATGGCACCGCACCCCATGCCGAGCGAAAGGCGCGAGTGCTTCAGAGACAAGCTCCGGGCCCAGAAATGAGCCACCAATACCAATGTTTACGACATCAGTGATGACCTTGTCGTTGTAACCACGCCAAAGATGACTATGGATACGACTCACAACGTCAGTCATCTGCGCCAGAGCACCATGCACATCGCGCATCAAGTTGCGCCCATCGACCATCAAAGGTTCCCCCACTGGTCGCCGCAGCGCGGTATGCAGCACAGGACGGCCCTCGGAACAGTTGATTTTTTCTCCACTGAACATGGCATGCGCTGCTTTTTCCACGCCGGCCTCGCGAGCAAGGTTTACAAGCAATGAACGTGTCTCATGAGTGATCAGGTTTTTGGAGTAATCCAGAAACAGCCCGCAGCCCGCCAGGGAAAAGTCTTGAAAGCGTTTGCTGTCATCTCGAAAGGCATCGCGCATACTAAAATTTTTCATGCTCTCCCGGTGGTCAAGCAGATTGCGCCATGCCGGCAATGCAGTCACATCATTCGTTTTGTTGTAGTTATTCATGCTCAGTCCCTCTTTGCCAATACGGCTTCCGCCGTCTCAATCAACGATTCAAATTTGGACGTTTTGTAGTTCTGCAAACGCAGAAGTACCCTAGCAGGAATGCGTTCTGCAGTTTTTAGTTAGAACCAGTTGTCGAAATTCGCTCCAAGAGGTTAGCGTCTTCCAGCGCGATCTAAAAATGGATGTCTATCTATTTAACGAAGGTTGCTTAAGTAAAAACCGCAAACATACATATGCGTGTACGACAAATGGAATCCAGGTGCTGGTCATTTAACTTAAGGATTATCTAGGCGGCGAGACGTGAACAAGAGTCAAATAATTCACGCCTGCAACCGCTAGATCCTCAGGTTGAATCCCTGAGTACAGTCATTTTGGAGCGCCGCAAGAATCTCGTTGGATTAAAGAGGGTTTCAACCGAATAGTCTGACGTCGCCCATCAGGTTGCTTGATACGCTTCAATAAAAGCTTCACAGCCTGGGCTCCGAGTTCCTCGAGAGGTTGCGCTATAACTGTCAGCCGGGGGCTAAAAGCATCCGCCCAGTCGAAGTCGTCAAAGCCGACCAGCGCAATGTCGTTTGGCACCTCAAGTCCTGCTTCACGAAGGGCCTGCATTGCACCAATGGTCATCAAGTTGTTAGCAGTCATTATTGCGGTAGGCGGGTGCTCTAGCGCTAGTAGACGACGAGTCGCTTCCATTGCTGGCGCAATCGCCGATTCACCACAGCAAACTAATTGATCTTCGTACTGAATTCCTGCGTCAGCCAAGGCCGCACGGTAACCATCAACTCGCTCATGAGAAGAAGACTGAGTCAATCGTCCGGATACCATCCCTATACGGCGATGTCCAAGTTTTATCAAGTGTGCAATCAACTCTTGAGATGATTGCTTATTCTCTACCCCTACCTGATCGAAAGACGTCGACAGAAGTCGATCGATGAGAACCGTGGGGATTTTGTTGGCCTTTAAGTAATTAAATACTCTACTTTCCGGATCATACTCCGAGGCCAGTACAATGCCGTCAACTCGTCTCTCATGCAGTGCTTTGACCGCTTTAAGCTCTTGTTCAGGATCTTTTTGCGTATTGACCAGAATCATCATCAAGCCGCTTTTCGCACATGCCGCTTCGATGGCACGTACTGTTTCACTGAAGTAATAGTTTGACAGCGTCGCAATCGCTACCCCTATAGCGCCTGAAGAGGAGCGAGCTAGAGACCGAGCGAGCGAGTTTCGAATATAGCCTACGGACTCTACAGCCTGATTCACGCTGCGGACGGTGTCAGGATGTACTTTGCGAGTCCCGTTGAGTACATGAGATACCGTAGACATTGATACGTTCGCGGCTCGCGCTACATCACTCATCTTTGCGCCCACTGTGCACCACTCCTTTCTCACGTGATTTCATGGATAGCGCTGAACTCATGCCCAGCGGTAAGCCATTGTAAAGCTCACGGCGAGAAAATGTGTCGGAGGCTCTAGGAATTGATGCCGGGACGGGCCCGCAATTTCGAGAGAGACCCAGTGAGGTGCGCTGTGCACCTACTGTGGGTGAGGCGAGATCGTTGCATCCGCTATGCAACATAGCCGGGCACTCCTTTTTATTATTTTTGCGATCGCATAGCGAACCGTTAACGGGACGCAGAGCCGCTGTTGAAAAAAGCATAGCCGAGACGAAAGCGCTTGCGCAAGCGCTTTCCTAACCTGGTCATCTTTCCCTTGGCCGAGAAGGAAAGCGCTTGCGCAAGCGCTTTCCTTTCGACTATGTTTCTCGAACAAGAACACCGATGAGAGGTTTCACTGCTTCTCAAATCGGCAGATAAGGAGTTAACCGCTATGCTGAGCACTGGCTCTGAAAGTCCACCTCTTGCCTTATTGGAAATGCGTTCCATCTCGAAGTCATTCAGTGGGGTACGCGTCCTACATGACATCGATCTCAGTATTTTCCCTGGACAAATCCACGCGCTAATGGGCGAAAACGGCGCCGGAAAATCCACCCTGATGAAAATATTGTCGGGGGCCTATACAGCCGACAGTGGCACTATCCGAATCGATGGATGTGATATTCGAAACTATGGCCTGAACGATGCGAAGCGCCATGGCATCTCAGTTATCTATCAAGAGCTCAGCTTGTGCGCGAATATGAGCGTGGTCGAGAACATCTACCTGGGTAGAGAAATTCGTCGATGTGGGGTTATAAACCACAAGGCAATGACCGAAGGCGCGCAGGTTGTACTAAAGCGACTTGGTGTCACATTTAATCCGCACGCGCTGGTCGGTACATTGTCGATCGCTGACCAACAACTTGTTGAAATCGCCCGTGCAATTCATGCCGATACACGAATCCTGGTGATGGACGAGCCGACAACGCCGTTGTCTTCAAAAGAAACTGAAAGTCTATTTACGTTGATTCGCCAGTTACGTGATGATGGCGTTGCAATCATCTATATCAGCCACCGAATGGCTGAGATATACGCATTGTCCGATTTTGTTTCGGTGCTCCGAGACGGTCATTACGTAGGTTCGCTGGATCGTGCCACGCTATCAGCTGAAACCCTAGTCCGGATGATGGTTGGTCGTGATGTTTCCGGTTTCTATGCCCATGAGCGAACTTCGTGTTCTTATGAGCAACCGATACTACGTGTTCGCAACCTTACAGATGGCTTCAATATTCAAAATTGCAGTTTTGATCTGTATGCAGGCGAAATTCTTGGGATTGCAGGACTGGTAGGCTCAGGGAGAACAGAACTTGCCAGATTAATCGCAGGTGTCGATGGTTACTCAGGTGGACAGATTGAAATTGATGGCGAAGTTGTAGTCATACGCTCTCCTCGTGATGCAGGTAATGCAGGTATCGTCTATCTAACAGAAGACCGCAAAGCACTGGGTCTTTTTCTCGATATGAGTGTCCACGACAATATTAATGTATGTGTTGTGGGAAGTGATGCTCTATTTGCAGGCTTTGTAAACCGAACGGCCGGAACTGGACGCACCGAACAAGCAATTCAAGCACTCAATATCAAAGCGTCCTCAGATATCAATGTCGGAGCGTTGTCTGGAGGCAACCAGCAAAAGGTTTTGCTGGCTCGTCTGCTTGAGATGAAACCCAGAGTGTTGTTCCTCGACGAGCCTACCTCGGGTGTAGATATTGGAGCTAAAACAGAAATATATAAAATAATCAACGCATTGGCCGCATCTGGCGTTTGTGTAGTGATGATTTCAAGTGAGCTACCAGAGATCGTTGGAATTGCTGACCGTGTATTGGTCATGTGTGAAGGAAAACTTGTCACCGAGCTCGGTGGCCACAGCGGTCTTGATATCACACCTGAAACCATTATTGCGTTTGCCACAGGCAGCGACAGGTTGACTCTAGCCAACGGAGACTTAGTCCAATGACTTCCCCACTGCAACGAAAAGTAGTAAGTGACTTCACAACACCTGGTGTACGAAACATCACTGGAGCTACCGCGCAGGATAAAATGCGCCAACTGATGAGGGCGGCGGGCATGCTGCCCGTATTGTTGCTCCTTTGTGTGGGCTTCAGCCTGATGAGCGATAGCTTTTTCTCGGCTCAAAATTTCTCGATCATCAGTCAACAAGCCTCTATCAATGTGGTATTGGCATCAGGTCTGACGTTCGTGATTTTGACAGGGGGAATCGACCTTTCGGTGGGTTCGATTCTGGCTGTTTCCGCAGTAGTGGCGCTATTGGTATCGCAAGTTCCAGGGTTTGCTCCCCTGGCCATCGCTGCGGGGCTAGGAGTCGGACTGCTGCTAGGGCTCGTCAATGGTGTATTGGTCGCTTTTGGAAAGCTACCAGCTTTTATAGTCACACTTGGCGGATTGACTGCGATGCGTGGAATCGCACGCCTCATCGGCGAAGACAAAACGGTTTTCAATCCCGACCTATCGTTTGCCTACATTGGAAACGACACGTTGTTCGGGGTGCCATGGCTGGTGGTAATCGCTTTGGTGGTGGTTACTCTTTCCTGGCTTATTCTTCGACGGACGGTTTTAGGCGTACAGATTTACGCAGTGGGTGGCAATCCTGAGGCCGCACGGTTGTCGGGTATCAAGGTCTGGAAAGTCCTGCTATTCGTCTATGCCATATCTGGTTTGTTGGCGGGTGTGGGGGCCATCATGACTTCCGCTCGACTGATGGCTGCTAACGGACTGCAAATGGGGCAGTCTTATGAGCTCGATGCGATCGCCGCCGTGATCCTGGGAGGCACACGTTTCACAGGAGGCGTCGGCACCATCGTCGGTACGCTAATCGGCGCCCTTATTATTGCAACCCTTTCCAACGGCCTGATATTGCTGGGAGTTTCGGATATCTGGCAATACATCATCAAAGGTGTCGTCATCATCGGGGCGGTAGCACTCGATCGCTTTCGGCAGTCAGGCGCACGAACCTAAATCATATATAAACGCACCCCATAACACTCCAATAATAAGAGGCAATTCTCATGAAAAAAATAATATTCACTGCTGCTTGTGCACTACTGGCATTTAGCACCGCTCAAGCGCGAGAATTGAAATCCGTTGGGATAACAGTTGGCTCGCTGGGAAACCCTTATTTCGTAGCGATGGTCAATGGCGCCAAAGCGCAGTCACTGCATATCAATCCAGCAGCAAAATTTACCTCAGTCTCGGCCGATTACGATTTAAACAAACAGTTTACTCAGATCGATAACTTCATTTCATCGGGTGTGGACTTGATTCTTGTCAATGCCGTCGACCCTGTAGCAATCGCGCCTGCGATTGCGAAAGCGAGAAAGGCTGGCATAGTGGTTGTAGGTGTAGATGTTATGGTGCAAGGCGCCAACGCCACGGTGCAGACAGATAATGTAGAAGCCGGCAGAATTGTATGTCAGTACATTTCTGAGAAGCTTGGTGGCAAGGGTAACGTTATTATCCAGAATGGTACGCAGACTTCGGCAGTCCTGGATCGCGTCAATGGTTGTAAGAGTGTTTTCGCACAGGCACCCGATATCAAGGTACTGTCCGATAATCAGGATGCCAAAGGCTCGCGCGAAGGTGGTTACAGCGTAATGCAAGGCGACCTGACTCGCTTTGCAAAAGTCGACGCGGTGTTCGCTATCAATGATCCTCAAGCTATAGGTGCAGACCTGGCAGCAAAACAACTTAAGCGTAAAGGCATCATTATCGCATCGGTGGATGGGGCTCCCGATATAGAGACAGCACTCAAAAGTGATACACAGATCCAGGCTTCTGCCTCTCAGTCCCCTTGGGGCCAAGCACAACAGGCCGTAACGATGGGTAACGACTTGCTGAATGGCAAATCTTTGGAAAGCACAACGGTACTGCTGCAACCCTCACTTGTAACCCGAACTAATGTTATGGAGTACAAAGGCTGGCAAACGGCCCAATGACTAATGTGCGGTTTAGTCCGGTGGCATAGGGGTATCTAGCCACCTCTGGAATGCGTGTAATGGCTGCTGCGAGGTACTCGCAGTAGCCGAACAGCCTAAATTTAATGATCTCCCGGTGGCTCTAGTTAAGTATCAGGCCCATAGATGTGCTTCAATTATGGGCATCTTAGAGGTTGGCTCGCTAGGGATTCTGTTGATCCTGTTGTAATTGTGTATCCATAGGTATTGTTCAAGCTCCACATATCTCGGTATCGGGGCCTGAGCGATGCTCGCTGACGAGAAACTTGACATGTTTTCCAACGCAAACTCAATAGTAAGCATAGAGCTACTTGACTACGTTAAGGCTCTGCCTGGTAATCGAATTGTCGTTGCGCTAGCGGGGCCGCCTGGTGCCGGTAAGTCCACTGTCTCTGAGGCCTTGGTAGAGGCCCTTAATAGTATTATGCCGGGGAGTGCTGCGGTCATTCCCGGGGATGGCTTTCATTACGATGACGCGGTTCTTAGATCCTTGAACCTTTTAGATCGCAAGGGTTCCCCCGATACATTCGATGTGGGTGGCTTCAGGAATCTGCTGCTGCGGCTTCGTGCGAATAACGAGCCAACGGTTGCCGTTCCAGTATTCGATCGAATTCTGGAGATATCCCGTGCCGCAGGACGATTGGTTTCCTCTGACGTGAAATATCTCATCGTAGAAGGAAACTACCTTCTATTAAACCTCGCCCCATGGTCGTCTTTAAGAGACTGTTTTGACGCCACTATTATGTTGCAGGTTGACCGTAAAACCCTGGAGACGCGACTGCTTGATCGATGGCGATCATTCGGGTTCGATGAGTCTACTTCGTATGAAAAAGTTTGTCGTAACGACCTTCCGAATGCCGAATTTGTGATTTCGGCCAGCTGTAGAGCTGACTTCATGATCATAGATGAAGAACCCACTTCCTCTCCTTGAGAGCATCACGCTGTAAACCAAGAGCTTCGCTTAGCTAGCATTTTTAACGCTAATTTGGTGTCCGCCTTGCCGCAATTGATCCAATTATATACACCCGCAGACACGATACTTTCAGAGATCGCCGAGCAGTTTGTCTCAACCTCAGGGTATTGGTCTCCAGCGCCAGCGGTGCCAATGCAGGGCGACATCACCATCGGCAACATCCAGTCCGGAGGCGTCGGCGGCCACGTTCTGCTTATTCACAGGTCGAACTGTGAGAGCGCTGTGCCGGTCCCGCCAACGAAGCCTCACCCGTCGCAGCCAACGTGGCTGCCTATTAACGCTATCAACATCCTGTAGCGAACCTTTAAAGAGCAAACGACTATGTATCTGGTATGTGGCGAAGCGCTGTTCGATTTCTTTAGTGAAAACGACCCCGGAGCTCAAGCTTCAAAAATAAACTACAAGGCCATTGCCGGCGGTTCACCGTTCAACGTCGCCGTCGGGCTGCGGCGCCTGGGTATCGACGTGGCGCTGTTTGCCGGGTTGTCTACCGACTACCTGGGCCGGCGTTTACAGCAAGTATTGCAGGAGGAGGGCGTGCGTTTGGACTACCTTCAGGACTTCGACGCACCGACCACTCTTGCTATGGTCGCCGTTGGTGCCGATGGCTCGCCGCATTACAGCTTTCGTGGCGAAGGCTGCGCTGATCGTCAGCTGTTGCCGGGGCATTTGCCTGAGTTGGGCGCTGAGGTGCGAGGGCTGCATATCGGCTCATTCTCGTTGGTGGTGCAGCCGATTGCCGATACTCTGCTGGCCCTGGTCTGCCGTGAAAGTGGCAAACGCCTGATCAGCCTTGACCCCAATGTGCGACTCAACCCAGAGCCGAATATCGAATTGTGGCGCGAACGTATCGGCGCTCTGGTCGAACATGCCGATCTGATCAAGGTCAGTGACGAAGACCTGAACCTACTCTACCCCGAGCGTGATCCGCAGAGCGTGATCGAGGGATGGCTGAAACACCGCTGCCAACTGGTATTCCTCACCCGTGGCGGTCAGGGCGCGACAGTTTTCAGTCGCCGTCATGGCACTTGGTCGGTGCCGGCCCGTGCCGTGGTGATGGTCGATACCGTGGGCGCGGGCGACACCTTCCAGGCGGCATTGATCGGTTGGCTGACTGAGCAGCAACTGGATTCGGTGGAGGGCTTGCAACTCTTGAGCCGTGAACAGATCGACGCAATGCTCACCTTTGCCGTCAGCGCCGCTGCCCTGACCTGCGGTAGAACCGGGCCGGACTTACCTTTTCGGCATCAGTTGGATTGATATTTGGTCAGAATTTTGTCGTCGGCACGGCAGTCTTCATGGGCAAGTCGGGTCGTCCTTCAGCCGCTCCCACAGGAATACGCACATTTACTGTGGGAGATCAATTTTGTAGGAAAATCCCGCAGCTTCACGCCGATGGGTATTGGCAATGATTTTTCAAAAAGGCAAATGCCCTCCAGCAGATGTTCCGAGCAAGGATCACCAAAGCTTGGGTTTCTAGAAGCATCTTCAAGCGTCCCGACTCGGCCGTCAGGCGAACTGCAGCACCCGCTGTAGTCCCGAGTGTCGTAGTCATTGAAGATTTTGAGTCACCAACCATCAATCTGTTGCCGCTGACCGAAAACTAACCGCGGTACCGCAAGAATTGGTGATGATCTGCTTGATCTTCGCGATGGGGCGCGTCACGCCAGAGGAAGCAGTTGGCGGCGACTAAGAATGGCCTGTAATTTTTGACTCCTCAAACACGACGAGGCTCGCTCTGGACAATTTCGCGCATCAGACTCAGGTAACGACTCGCTCCCAGCCCCAGAGGTCGGTTCTTTACCCAGATGATATCGACCCATAACCGCATCTGACTCGGCATGTTGTCAAACACCACCTCCGTCAATGCACCCGAAGTAATTAGAGGTTGTACCAGTGGTTGTGGAAGATAAGCCCAGCCCAATCCTTGCTGCACCAGATCCAGCGTTGCCAGATAACTGTCGCTGAGCCAAATCCGCCGCGACAGCACAACACGTGGGTCAGAGTCTGTAGGTCCTCCAGTAGCTACTATGATCTGTCGAATGTTCACCAGTTGCTCTTCACCTAAAGGGCTTTTCTTGCCGGCGGCCGCAGGATGATCTGGAGATGCAACTGCTACTAACAACTGGCTTCCCGCTTCAAGAAACGTCTCCCGCTCGTCAAGTCCTGGCCGTTCAAAACCAAGTGCCAATTGCACACGCCCTTCATGGAGCATGCGCATCGCCTCCGGATGGGAAGCGGAGCGGATCTCGATTTCAAGCGTGGGAAACTCTCTGGCGATAATTGACAGCGGACGATTCCATACGCCTGTTTGCAGCTCCGGCGCCATCGCAAGGATCAAGCGCCCCTCCAGCCCCTGATGAAGCTGGAGGGCGTGCGCGTCCAGCAGGTTTAACTGGCTCGCGACCTGTCTTGCCTGGGGCTCAAGTGCTTTGGCGGCTGCTGTAGGAATGGCTTTGCGGGTTGATCGGTCAAAAAGCAAGAGATCCAGCTCTGCTTCAAGCTGTGACACCGCCATGTTGATAGCGGAGGGAACCCGGCCTAATTTTCGTGCGGCAGCGGAAAAGGAGCCGCTGTCCACGACCGAGAGGAAAACTTTAAGTGACTCGCTGGTAAACGCCATTATGGTTGTCAGTTTTTCTGATAATGATCGTCTTTATTTATCAGATTTATTAGCCTAATTTCCACTCCTATTACAAATTAAGTACGTGGGGAACACCATGTTGGGTACGGAATTGAGGGGGCATGTGGCACTTGTCAGTGGTGCCGGAAGTGAAGCAGGTATTGGTATGGCGATCGCTCGAAGGCTAGGTGCATCTGGGGCGAAGTTGATCGTTACCGCCAGCAGCAACCGCATCGCGGATCGGGTTAAAGAGCTACGCCTCGAAGGGTTTGAAGTTGAAGGCCGGCCAACCGACCTCACCGATGAAAGTCAGGTGCGTGAATTCAGCATATGGACAGAGTCAGTCTGGGGGCGGGTCGATATTCTGGTGAATAATGCCGGTATGGCCATGCAAGGAAGTCCTGAGCTTTTTTCGGAATTGGCAGCTATGGAGTTGCATGAATGGAATCTTTCACTGGCAAGAAATTTAACGACAGCTTTTCTTCTAACTCGAGCCGTTCTGCCTGGCATGAGGGCGCGAAATTACGGGCGCATTGTCAATATCAGTTCCACCACGGGCACCCGCTGCAGCAATCCGGGCGAAGCAGCTTATAGCGCCGCTAAGGCCGCGATGGTTGGCATGAGCATGGGGCTTGCACTTGAAGTCGCTAAGCAGGGGGTTACCGTAAACAGCGTTGCTCCCGGCTGGATCACGACGGGATCAACCTCACCCGTTGAAGCCGAGGCGGGGCGCTTCACCCCAATAGGGCGTGCGGGCAGTCCCCGCGAAGTGGCTGCGGCGGTTGCATTTCTGGCGTCGCCTGACGCCAGCTACATCACGGGTGAAGTTATCGTGGTGGATGGCGGGAACTGTCTGGTCGAGAACAAAGCCCCTCACGCCTGATTTCATGTTACGTCGGTTTATCCCCTGAATCTCAGGTTGTTCAACGGGATAAATTAATGATCACAAATAAGATTTTCTGCGCTCACCACAATATACCCAAGTATATGTTTAACCCACGCTGCAAGTATTGATGGCGAACACTCAAGTCGTAAGTTGTTGGTGCGGTGTTTTCAGTCATTCACGAACTGAGAGGAGAGTGAGTGTGGCGATGGATTATTTTTATCTGGACGGTGACGACTTTTAATTAATGTAATAACTAATATAGGATTTTGATCATGTCGAAAAGTGGAATTAGTGAATCAGCGATTGCTGCGTTTACCGCCTCCGAGCGTGCCCGTTTTATAGAAAAAAACCCAACGTCAATGGCGCTGGCCAAGCGTGCCAAGGCGAATCTGTTCAACGGTGTTCCCATGCACTGGATGAGCGATTGGTCGATGCCTTCTCCGCTCTTCGTCCAGCGTGCCAAAGGGGCACGCTTCACCGATGTTGACGGTCATGACTACATAGACTTTTGCCTGGGCGACACAGGCACTATGTTTGGCCATTCACCTGATCCTATCGCCCGCGCCATCGCAGAGCAGGCCAATAATGGCCTGACAACGATGCTGCCTGGCGAAGACGCGGTGGTTTGCGGAGAGTTGCTGGCTCAGCGATTTGGGCTGCCTTATTGGCAGGTCACCGCCAACGCTACTGACGCCAATCGTTATGTGCTGCGCTGGGCGCGAGCTATCACCAAACGCAATGTGTTGCTGGTGTTCGACGGCTGCTATCACGGCACGGTGGATGACGTGATGGTACGGTGCCGCGAGGGCAAAACAGTGCACCGTTCAGGTCTTGTGGGTCAAGCCTACGACTTGACCCAATACAGTCGATCTATCCCCTTCAACGATGTCGCCGCACTAGAGGCTGCTTTAGCCCAGGGCGATGTGTGCGCGCTGATGTGCGAGCCGGCGATGACGAACATAGGCATGGTCCTGCCCGATCCGGGTTTCATGCAAAAGTGCCGCGAATTGACCCTTAAATATGGCAGCCTGCTGGTCATTGATGAGACCCACACTATTTCTACCGGCATCGGTGGATGCACTCGCCAATGGGATTTGAAACCTGACTTTTTTGTGGTGGGTAAACCCATAGCAGGTGGCGTGCCCTGCGCGGTCTTTGGCGTGACCGAGCAAGTTGCGTTGGCCATGCACGACGCGCAGAAGACCGTTAGCGAAGAGAGCGGGGGGCATGGCCACAGTGGTATGGGAACGACGCTGTCCGCCAACGCGCTGGCGATGCGTTGCATGCGAGCCAATCTCGAAGAGGTCATGACAGAGTCTGCCTACGAGAACATGTTGCATTTCGCATCAGGATTGGCCAAGGGATTTCGATACTTGTTTAAGCAGCACCAACTAAATTGGTCGGTAACAGAGTTGGGCGCGCGGTGTGAGTTTCAATTCTGTGCCACCCCGCCAAGAACAGGCGCACAAGCCGAGGCGGCTTTTCATGACAGCCTTCAAATGGCGCTGCACCTGTATCTAATCAATCGCGGAATCCTGATCACTCCTTTTCACAACATGACGCTGTGCTGTCCACAGACAAGTTCATCGGATATCGACAGGCTGCTCGTTGAGTTGGATAACGCGCTAACCACGCTGCTTGCCATACCTGGGGCTCGGGTCATATCTAAATAGTTGGTCAACTGAAGACTCCACATTTCACAAATACTGCCAAGTCGCTTGAATGAGCGCTAAGAGGTTTGACATGCAATTTGCTGATAAAAAAGAGGCCGAAGATTATCTGGTCGCCCATCCTGAAGTTCTGAGCATCGAGTTGTTCCTTATTGATGCTAGCGGCGTTCCTCGGGGCAAACTGTTGCATCGCAACGAGCTACTGGCGATCTACGAAAATGGTCGGCCGCTGCCAAGTTCCATTCTCGCCTTGACCGTGCAGGGTGAAGACGTCGACGAGACTGGCTTGGTCTGGGATGTCGCTGACGCCGACTGCTGGACCTACCCTTTACCGGGAAGCCTTACCTTGCAACCTTGGCGCACCAATCCCACCGGTCAAGTGCAGGTGAGCATGCACCCGACCCAAGGTGTTCCCGCCGCACCGGCCGACCCGCGCCACGTACTTGTGCATACCATCGAGCGGCTTAAAGCCGATGGATTCCATCCGGTAATGGCCGTTGAGTTGGAGTTTTACCTGCTGGACCGGCAACGCGATGTTAACGGTCGGCCGCAGCCGGCGTTGCAAACCAATGGGGTACGCCCTGCTGCTCCGCAGGTTTATGGCGTATACGAACTGGAGCAGCTTCAACCGTTTCTTGATGACCTCTACGCGGCTTGCGCGCTACAGGGGCTGCCAGTACGCACGGCCATTTCCGAGTACGCGCCTGGCCAGGTCGAGTTGACGCTGGAGCATCGTTTCGACGCACTCCAGGCCATTGATGAAGGCGTACGTTACAAACGCCTGGTCAAAGGTGTGGCCAACAAACATGGGCTGCAAGCGTGCTTCATGGCCAAGCCATTCAGCGATCAGGCCGGTAGCGGTATGCATTTGCACGTCAGCCTGGCCGACGAGCAGGGTCACAACCTGTATGCGAGCGAAGACCCACAAGGCACGCCACTGTTGCGTCACTCAATTGGCGGGATGATGGCGACCTTGCTTGATTCGCTGGCTATATTTTGCCCCCATGCCAACTCATATCGCCGATTCCAGACCGGTAGTTACGCGCCGCTAGCCAAAAGTTGGGGAGTCAACAATCGTACTGTGTCGTTTCGCGTGCCCGGCGGCCCCGCGATAAGTCGGCACATCGAACACCGCATTTGCGGTGCCGATGCCAACCCCTATCTCGCCGCCGCCGCACTACTTGCGGGCATTCACTACGGCATCACTCATCAAAGCGATCCTGGCGCGGCGATTGAAGGCAATGGCTATGAACAGGCGACCGATTTTCTACCCACCGACTGGCTTACAGCGCTGCAGGCACTGCAACGTTCGACCTGGGCACGCGAGGCGCTGGGAGCTGAATTCCTAAAGGTGTTCCTGGCGATCAAATGGCGCGAGTTCCGTAAATTCAATGCTGAAGTCGGGGAGCAGGACTGGCGCTGGTACCTCACTCATGCATGAGTATTGGTCCGCCAGCGTGACTTCATAATGGATCGCTGACGGCAACGACTCAGGCGGTTTAACAGTGATGCCGCCCGGTGTATAACCCCGATTTTCGCTGGGCTATCGTTTGTGCATTGAGGATGACTGTTGGCGCTGATATCGAATTTACCCAGTTGCCGAGATGTCACTGACCCAGTCTGACTCCTCACAATCCGTTGCCTGTCCAGGGTTTGCGTTGATTTGGAGGTGGGTCAGTCTAGCGTCGGCAGGCAGTTCAATTCGGCATCGGCGTCAACCAACCAGCGGTTCACGGAGGCGGTAAGTCACGCGGGATATCCTGCTATTTCCGTTCCGGCCGGTTTCACTTCCAACGGCTTGCCGGTCGGAATGCAAATCGCTGCGCCGCACGGGCGCGACGATGCGGTCCTGAACGCGGCAGCAGTCTTTGAGCAAGTTGCACCTTGGGCAGCGGTAAGGCCTCGTCTCTAAAAAATTTATAATTGCACTAATCATTTAGGCGCGAAAGTGCCCGACCAACCTGGAAGGATGCTACTCAATGGCTTGCTGGTGAGGGCGGGATTTGAGGCCGCTTTCAGGAGTTGCGCACTTACCGGGCGGTGACACGCGACACCAGAGGAGGGTAGGTCCGCGCTGAGCGCTCGAAGTAATTTAACTGAGAAAAATGTTTTATTGACTAAAAAATAATATCGGGTAATTATTTCCCTGCATCTGCTCGCACGCAGAGTCATTTTCAGGGTCAACCCGATGAGTCAGAACACCGTGCCTTCACTGGCCAGTCTTTACATCGAGACTAATGGATCGTCATTCGACGCGCGCCAGGCGCCTTTGCTTATGCAGGGCTTCCCGGCAGAACCGCAACGCCGCGTCACTTGGAACAATTGGATGCGCCCGCCGTTTAGCCAGTGGGGTTTCCGTAATCTGGCGCGCCTGCGTCCCTCCATTGATGTGCAGGCAGGTTCCGGACCGGTCAGTATGTTGCAAGAATTTGCACAAGCGTTGGATGAGCTGCACTTCGACAGTGAGTGTGGTCTGGGAATCAGCGTCATCGATCACCTGGTGGCCAGCCAGACCGATGCCTTTTTGGTGATGCAGGGCGACACTGTGCTGTTCGAGCGCTACTTCAACGGTCAGCGGCCCCGAGACCGGCACATCATGTTCTCGGTGACCAAGTCACTGATCGGCACCCTCGGTGAGCAACTGGTCTGTGACGGTTCACTCAACCCAACGTTGCCCGCAGCGTATTACGTGCCTGAGTTGGTGGGCAGCGCGTTTGGTGATGCCACCGTACGCCAGCTGTTCGACATGGCAGTGGGCATTGAGTACAGCGAAGTTTATGACGACCCCAACTCGGAGAGTTCGCAATACGGTTATGCCTGCGGTTTTCAGCCTGCACCTGCGCAATACGCCCAGTTCGAGTCGTTGTACCAATACCTGCCGTCTCTAAAAAAACGCGGCACCCACGGTGGCTTTTTTCATTACGTGACCGCCACTACCGAAGCCTTGGCCTGGGTCATGGAGCGCGCCTCGGGCAAGGCCTGCGATCAGTTACTGCAAGAAATCTGGAGCCAATTGGGATGTGAGCGTGACGGCTACTTTATGGCCGACCCGTGGGGGCGCAGTGTCGCCGGGGCCGGTTTCAGCGCCACCTTGCGTGACATGGCGCGTTTCGGCCGCCTGCTGGCCAACGATGGTCGCCAGGGTGGAGTGCAACTGTTGTCGACCGAGACGGTCGCACGTCTCTTCGCCGGTACCGACCCAGCGATCTACGCCAAAGAGCCCGACTTCTCCAGCTGGACCCCCGGCGCTTCCTACCGCAGCCAGTGGTACGCCTTCAACGATCACAGCCAGGCAATTATGGCCGGTGGTATTCATGGCCAATACCTGTTTGTCGACAAGCCGTCCGGTGTGGTGATCGTCAAGCAGTCATCGCTGACCGACGCCGTCAGCCAATTCGATGCTGACAGTGTGCGCATGCTGCGTGCCATTGCTGCGCACCTTAGCGACTGAAACGCCCCATAAATACAAGAAGATTGCGTCCTATTCGCCTGGCTCGGCCAGGTGTTGGCGGCGTGCTGCGCCGCCATTTCACTGCCCTGTAACAACAATAATCACACAGGAGCTTCATATGGTTTCGATGACGCGTTTCTCTCGAGCGCTCTTAGCGTTCGGCTTACCCCTGACCACCCACGTTGCGTTGGCTGGCTACACCTTCGAGGATGGCAACCTCAAGGGTGAGGTCAATCTCAGCGCCGGGGGGGCGACTATTTCCACTCGCAACGTCAACTTTGGCAGTGGCCGCGTCGATGTGCGCAGCGGCAAAAATGGCGGCACGGAAATCAACTGGCAGGAGTTCTACGTCAAGCCAGGTATCAAGCTGGACTACTCGCTGCAGCCTGACTTCAGCCTGCTGGCCGGCGGCTCGCTCGTGGCGGCGACGACCTTGGGCGATGGCGATGCCGGCGGCTTTACGCGGAGCTCTGACGGTGATGTGGCCGCCGAAGAACTCTACGGTGGTTTCCGCACCGGGGAATGGACGCTGACTGCCGGGCGCCAGAACTACATGATTGGTACTGGCTTCATCGTCATGGACGGTAACCTCGATCAGCTCAAGGACGGTGCCTACTGGCTTGGCCCCAGAACTGCTTTCAAGGATTCGGCCGTCCTGGCCTGGGATCATGGGGCCTTGAAGAGCCAGGCCTTCACCTTGCGAACCGACGACGATCTGGGTGACTTCCGCATGACGGGCGCGAACCTGGACTACAACCTCGACGACCAGGTGACGCTGGGTGCCATGGCGATGAAGGTTCATGCGCTGGGCCCCAAGGGCAGTACCGCCCCTCGATTCCGGGACGGGATGCTGGTGTACAACGTAAGGGCGCTCAACGCCAAGGTGCCGGGCGTGTCCGCCCTGACGCTCAACGCCGAATATGCGCTGGAGAAAGGCAGTGGCGAGGGCGTCGATTACGATGCCAAGGCTTGGTATGGTCAGGCGGACTATGCCTTCAATACCTTGCCCCTGACGCCGGTCATCGGCTATCGCTACGCCAGTTTTTCCGGCGATGACAACCTCACCGATAATCGCCAGAAAGCCTGGGACCCTCTGAGCAAAGGCTTCGTCGACTGGAGCACCTGGCTGGTGGGGGATGTTGTTGGTAACTACTTGTTGTTCAACAGCAACGAAAACGTTCAGCAGTTCTCACTCAAAACTCACCTGAACCCAACGCTGACCCTCGGTGCGATTCACTATCAGTTTTGGCTGGACGAAAAAAATTACATGGGCGCACCGGTCAGTGATCGGCGCTTTGCCGATGAGAGCGTCGTTTTCCTCGACTGGACGCCGACTCCGTCGTTCTATACGTCACTGTCGTATAACTGGGTCAAGCCGCTGGCCGCTGCCAAGCAAGTATTCGGCGATGATCAGAAATTCAGCGCACTGGAACTGTACTTCACCTACCGCTATTAAGTGTCGCGAGCCCCGCGGCCGCGTAGGAGTGTTTCACTATGAACAAGCATGTACGTAACACCCTGTTGTTCGTTGCGCTGTCGTTGCTGACGGCGGGCGTTTCCCTGGCTGAAGAGCGCACGGTGCGCATCTATAACTGGATCGAATACTTGCCACCGGAGATCCTCAAGAGCTTTCAGGAGGAAACCGGGATCCGTCCGATCTATGACGTGTTCGACAGCGTCGAGACCCTGGAGTCCAAGCTGCTCACCGGCAACTCTGGCTATGATGTGGTCTACCCCGGCAGCGCCAACCTGAGTCACTTGATCGCGGCGGGTGCTGTCCAGCCTCTGGACCGCAGCCAGTTGCCGAACTGGCAGCATCTGGACCCGGAGTTCATGCAAACCCTGGAGGCGGTGGGTGACACGGGCAACCGCTACGCTGCGCCCTACCTGTGGGGCACCACGCTGATTGGCTACAACGTCGACAAGGTTCAGCAGATTCTGGGCGCCAATGTGCAGATGAACACCTGGGACATGATCTTCAAGGAAGAGAGCCTCAGCAAGCTGGCCAGTTGTGGCGTCGGTTTTCTCGATGCAGCCAACGAGATCTTGCCCATCGCCTTGCACTACAAGGGCCTCAATCCCAACAGCCAGAAACGCGAGGACTACCCGCAGGCTCAGGCGGCAATGATGAAGATTCGCCCTTACGTCACCTACTTCAACTCGTCGCGCTATGGCATGGACCTCGCCAACGGTGACATCTGCGTCGCCGTTGGCTGGTCGGGCGGCGTGGCGCTGGCCAAAAGCCTGGCCGATGCTGCGGGCAAGGGTGTGAGGGTGGAAATGGCCTTACCCAAGGAAGGTGCGCCGATGTGGTCAGACGTGATGATGGTGCCGGTTAACGCGCCCCACACCAAGGAGGCCTACGAGTTCATCAACTACATCCTTCGCCCCGATGTGATCGCCCGGATCAGCAACAAGATCGGTTACCCCAACCCGAACAAGGATGCCACCGCGCTGGTGAACGCCGACATCCGCAATAACCCCAACATGTATGTGCCGGACGAAGCGCGCAAAACCCTGTTCGCTTTACAGCCCATGCCGCCAGCCATGGAGCGGATCCGCACTCGTACCTGGACCAGCATCAAGACCAATCTCTGATCATTGTGGCCCGGTGCTGTTGTACCGGGCCACACAGGAGTGTTTGCCATGACTGATCCATTGGAGTTGATGGGCGCTGCACCCAATCTGCAGCGAGTGCTGACCCTGTGCGTCGATATCGGCCCTGGGCTGATGTTGGGGGAGAGCGTCGAGGGAGTGCGATGCAACTACCCAATTCTCGGGGGGGATTTCGAAGGGCTGGGATTCAAAGGTCAGGTGCTGGCCGGGGGCGAGGATATCTTCCTGCTGCGCCCTGACGGCGTCGGTCAACTGGACGCGCGCTACAGCCTGCGTACCGACCAGGGGGAGTTGATCAACATCCGTAACATCGGCCTGCTGAACATGACCGAATACGGTCGCCAGCTGGAGCGACAAGGCCAGTGGCCGATTCCCGCAACGGAGTACCACTGTACCTGCACGCCGGTGTTTCAAGTGCCTAAGGGGCGCCTGGACTGGCTCACCCGTGCAAGCTTTATCGGCCAGGTGCATTACCCCAACGCAAGTCAGGTAATGATTCGCTGCTACCGCTTCTATTGATGTCCGAGATGCATCTCTGCTGTTGAGCACGGCCTCTGTTAACCCTCGTCGCTGGCGCGCATCGCCGGTCGGACGCGTGTGGGTGAAAGGCAGTGCAGGGAGGTGTGACGGGCTCTTTTTCTGATCGGCGACAGGCATGTCGCCATTTTTTTGTGTAGCCGCTCGGCACAGGAGACGCGCCATGTTCGTCACTTTACGAGCCCGAATTATTCTACTGGTCGGGCTATGCCTGACACTGTTGGCCTTGGCCCTGATCGGCTCCGCAATCAAGGAAATGAGTGGCTTGAGTCAGCGCGCCGAGGGGTTGACCTCTGCCAGCCTGACCCAGGCTATCGAGGAGCGCGTGGCCGAGTCCGTTGGTTTTCAGTCCTCTGGCGTCCAGGTGTTTTTCCGCGATGCCCTGCGCGTCGGTGAGGCCTCATCAGCGGAGGTCATGCGAATCATGTCGCTGAGCCGTAGTGGGGCGCTGACACCAGAGCACGCCAGGGCCTACATCACCGGGCAGCTGCAGGCCAGCTTGCAAGCCAATCCGACGTTTATCAGCACTTATGTCGCCTTCGAGCCCAACGCTTTCGACGGGCAGGACGCGCGCTTTGCCGGACAGCGCGAACTGGGTAGCAACGAGCTGGGGCGTTTTGCACCGGTCTGGTTTCGCCAGAGCGGCAGGAAGATGGAGCAAGTCACGGTGCAAGAAAAGAGCATTGTCGACGACACGCCCATGGCCGACGGCAAGGTGTCCCGCACCTGGTATGACTGCCCGCTACGAACGATGCAGCCTTGTCTGCTCAATCCCTATCTCGATGATGCCTCTGGCAGTCCGATTCTCATGACCTCGCTGACCCTGCCAGTGATCGATCACGGTCGCGTGGTGGCGGTGCTGGGTATCGACATTCAGTTAAGCCAGATTCAAGCCTTATCCCTGGCCGCCAAGGCAGGCTTGCCGGGGCAGGGTGGGGATGTGTGGATTGTCAGCGCCTCTGGACTGGTTGCTGGCAGTACGCTGGACAAGGATGCACTGGGTGGTCAATTCAAGGACCCTGGCGTGGAGTCTTCCGCATTATTGCCAGGACAATCACGACCGCTGCAGGATTTGCTCGTCAGTCAGACGTTCTCACCCATTCCAGGGGCCGAGCCTTGGCGCATAGTGGTCAAGATACCCTCTAAGCAGATGTTCGCACCGCTGCTTAAGTTGCACGAAGCGATGTATGAGCACCTGCTCGCGGCCGTGCAAAAGGAAGTGCTGATAGGCTTGGCGCTGACGGTTTTTGGACTGGTGGTGATCTGGCTCGCGTCCCGGAGCATCGTACGACCACTGCCGGCAATGTCGCGGATGGCCGACGATCTGGCCCGTGGCGAAGGCGATCTGGTCAAGCGCCTGGACTACGCCCGTGCCGACGAACTGGGCGGGGTGGCCAGCGGGCTAAACGCTTTTCTTGATGTGTTGCAGCCTATCGTCACCCGTCTCAAGGGCTCGATGACCGAGTTGCGGGCAGCGGCGGCCAGATCTGCCCAAGGCAGCACCGCCAACTTGCAAACCATGGAGCACCAGCGCCAGGACATCGATCAGGTCGCAACGGCGATGTACCAGATGAACCTTTCGGCGCAGGAGATTGCTCGCAATACCGCATCGGCATCGGAAGCGACGGGGACTATTTTGCAGACCATCGACGACGGCACCGGGCTGATCGAAAGAACCACCCGGATAGTTGCCCGCCAGGGCGAAGATCTGGCCAACGCCAACCGCCAGGTCAACCAGCTGTCCGTCAAGAGTGAAAAGATCGGCAGCGTCCTCGACATCATCCGAGACATCGCCGAACAGACCAACCTGCTGGCGCTCAACGCAGCGATCGAGGCTGCACGGGCTGGTAAATATGGAAGAGGGTTTGCCGTGGTGGCCGATGAGGTGCGCAACCTGTCCAGCCGCATTCAGGACTCGATTCAGGAAACGCGCTTGATTATCGAAGACCTGCAGCAGGATACCGTCGTCGTCGTGCATTCGATGACGTTGAACCAGAGTCTGGGCCAAGAACTGGCAGCGCTGTTTGGTGCGTTAGTCGAGTCGCTGTACGGCGTCGGTGAAGGCATAGGTCGGGTGGCTCAGATGAACGTCCAGATTGCCAGCGCTGCCGAAGAACAGAGCGCGGTGTCGGAGCAGATCAACAGTTCGGTCGGTCGCATCCGGCAGCTCAGCGAGGATCTGACGGTCAGCGCACGTGAGTCGGCGCAGGAGATCGCCGATGTCAGTGGACAGGCCACAGAGCAAGGACGTTTGCTGGAGCGTTTCAAGACCTGAGGTGAGGGGCACTGTGGCCGGTCATGCCAGCCACGTGCCTGGGCTATCGCGTACAGCCATTCTCAAAGGAGACTGGCGAGGTCCAGTCGCTCAAGGGTTTGAGCATCCAGCCTCAGCTGCGTCGAACGCGCCAGGCTGTTTAGTTGCTCCAGGTTGGTGGCACTCGCAATGGCAGAGGTAATGCCGGGTTGGTGCATGACCCAGGCCAAGGCGATTTCCGCAGGTGAGACTTGTTGCTCCTGCGCCACCTGATGCAGAGCGTGCAAAATGCGCATGCCGCGCTCATCGAAGTACTTTTCCAGGTCTTCGCGGCGAGCACTATGCGTCAAGTCATTCAGGCCTTTGTATTTGCCACTGAGGAAACCCGACGCGAGGCTGAAGTAAGTCAGGACCTCGCAGCCCTCGGCCAGGGCAAAAGCACGCAACTGCTGTTCGAAGTCATGGCGATCACAGAGGTTGTACTCCACCTGAAGGCAGGCGTAATGGGGCAGGGCGTGGCGATCGGCAGAAGATTTAGCGGCCTGTAGATCTTCCAGGGTGTAGTTGGATGCGCCGATCGAGCGAACCTTGCCGCAGGCGATCAACGTGCTGTAAGTCTCCAGGGTTTCCTCGTGCGCTGTCGAGGCATCCGGGTAGTGGGAGAAGTACAAATCGATGTAATCGGTTCGCAGTCGACGCAGCGAGTCTTCCACGGCTTGCAGGATTCTGCCTTTCGAGAGCCCGTGCTGATCGGGCGAGAGTTCGGCCCCAACCTTGGTGATAATCTTCACTTCACTGCGTCGGTGGCTGTTCTGACTCAGCCATTTGCCAATGATGGCTTCCGACTCGCCGCCGCTATTGCCACTGGCCCAGATGGAATAGGCGTCTGCGGTATCAAAAGTGTTGATGCCGAGTTCAAACGCAGCGTCGAGTAGCTTCAGCGAATCTTGTTCGTTGACGGTCCAGCCAAAGGCATTGCCGCCCAGCACCAGGCCGAACTTTCCATCGTTGAACTGCCCAGATAGTCTTTTTTCATACCGGTCCGCCGTTCGATTTAATAATCGGCCCTCTGTTGTTTGGCGTTCAGCCAAACACCCTGCGAGGTGGTCGCATCTGTGTGTTTTCTCAGGCCCGCATGCCGTAAAAGAGCAACTCGGTGATATGCCTTACCTGAGCGGAGTGGGACTCGACATCCGGCGGTTCCTGGTTGACTAGTCTGAACAACTGCAGGTGTGAATAGTCGTTCAACAGGAAAGCGGCCAGATCGACGTTGAGGTCAGCGCGTAGCTTGCCAGCCTGTTGCAGCTCTCTGAGCAATCCACTGATTTCAGCCCGGAGCGCATCGTTCATGGCGCGATAGCCTTCGGGCAATCCGTTGTCGCCGCCAAACAGGATCAGTGGCAGCAGTTCACGCCAGAGGCTGGGGTGCATGACCTCCAGTGCGTAACCGGTCAGCCGGCGTTCCAGGTAACACATGGCGTCGACCGGACCCTCAATGTCAGGCATCTGGCTGCGGGCGTCCTTGAGTGCTCGCTGGTCGGCGTCGCGCAGGATTTCCAGGATGATTTCCTGCTTGTTACCGAAGTACTTGAACACGGTGGGCGCCGACACCCCAGCCTGGTTGGCGATCTGTTCGATGGTGGTGTTCTGGAAACCCTGGCGCTCAAACAGTTCGATCGCTGCCTTGCTGATGGCTTGGCGTCGTTCGACTTTCTGACGTTCACGTAGTCCGCTCACGGGAGGTCCCTGTCGCTATGAAAAAGGGGGGGGCGGATGTCGCCCAATCATCCATGCAAAATACTTAATCGAGTAAACCTTTTAAAGCGCTAATTTCTGTAGTGAGCTCTTTCGCGGGAAAGAAACACTCCAGAGGTGAAATGAGCTGTTACCTGGATACCGTTATTCACCCATTTTGGGGCGCGCTGGGCCATTTCGTAGCACACGGCGAGTGTCACGCCGATCTAAAGATCACCAGTTTTTGAGTCGAAACTCCTTTCCAATTAATAGCTTGAGTTAGTTCTAAGCAGGCTGGCACGGTTTCTGCTTTTTTGAATCTATGGATAATTGGATACAAAACTGCAAAAGGTGACTTTATGCAATTCGCTCCCACCTACGTTGAACGTCAGCCCCTGACCGCCGAGGAGGAGGCTTACAACTTTCTGCTGGAAGCGATCTGTGGCGGTCGTTACCGCAAAGGCGACCGTCTGATCGCTGAGGACATTGCCGGCGAAATCGGCATGAGCCGGATGCCGGTGCGCGAAGCCTTTCGCCGTCTCGATGCTCAAGGTCTGGTCACCCTGAGGCCTAACCGCGGGGCCATTGTCAGTGGCCTGGATTTCGACGAATTGCACGAAGTCTTCGAAATGCGCAGTGCCCTCGAGGGCCTGGCCATCCGCGTGGCCGTGGCCAAGATCAGCGAGCGTCAACTAGCGGCTTTGGAACGCATGCTGGACGAGATGGATGACTACCGCGACGAAAGCGCCGAGTGGGTCAGGCTTCATCGTGCCTTCCATGAATACCTGTGCAGCCTCAGCGGCCGTCCTCGGCTGATGAAGCAGATCTCGGCGCTGTATTCGCTGATCGAGGCGCCGATGCGCCTGTGGCTGCAACACAGCGAAAAACCCTTGAGCGCTCGCCAGGAACACGCGGTGATCCTTGACGCCATTCGCTCAGGCGATGTCGACCGGGCCGAGGCCGTGGTGCGCGAGCACATCGAGGGCACGGTGCCGGCGCTGATCCAGTTTCTGCAATCGGAAAAATAGAATCGGGCTTAAACCCGACAGTGTTTTGACTTTGAGTACTGCCCCGTTATTAAACAACTGGAGTGTCTCGTCATGCATAAACGCCGTATGTTACTTGCCGCTGTATCCCTCGGGCTCTGTGCACAGTGGGCGATTGCCGCGCCCCAGGTGCCGGAGCGACTGCAAAAGGCTGAAAAACTCACTTATTGCTCGGGCATGGATTCACCGCCCTTGGTGTCTTTCGATGAGGCGCAAAAACCCAAGGGCCTGACGGTCGATCTTGGGCTGGAAATCGCCAAACGGCTGGGAGACAAACCGGTGCAATGGCGGGTCATTCCTTTCTCCGGGTTGCTGCCGGCATTGCTCGCCCAGCAGTGCGACATGATCGTTGATCAGCTGTTCGACAAGCCCGAACGCAGGGAGGTGATCGACATCGTCAACTACATGTATTCCAGCCAGTCAGTGGTAGTTCCCAAAGGCAATCCCAAGGGCATCAAAACCCTGGATGGACTGTCCGGGCACAAGGTGGCAGTGCTCAATGGCTCGACGATCAAAACCTTGCTGGACGCCGAGAACGAAAAGCTGACCAAGGCTGGCAAGACTCCAATGAAACTGGTGGTCTACAACAGCGACACAGACGCCTTTCAGGCGCTGCGCATCAGTCAGGTCGACGCCTACGGTACCACCGTGGAAACCGCCGGTTACTACGCCGCCATGGCGCCCGATCTGTTCGAAGAGGGAGTGCCGGCCTTCAGCCGGATTCTCACTGGCTTGGGAATTCGCAAGGATGATCCGCAGCTCACCGCAGCGGTACAACAGATCATCAGTGACATGCGCAGCGACGGCAGTTACGTGCAGTTGCTGAGTAAATGGCATGTTCCCAGCGACACACTCGACTGAGGCGAACGCGCGATGAATTTCAATTGGGATGTGTTCTGGCAATACCTGTTGCAGCCCAGCGGGGTGTACCTCACCGGACTCTGGCTGACCTGCCTGATCAGTGTGTTGGCGATGACGTTGGGCTGTGTGCTGGGGCTGGCGGCGGCGTTGATGCGTCTGTCGCGCAACCCGCTACTCAACCTGCCGGTACGGTTTTATGTGTGGCTGATGCGCGGCACGCCGCTGTTGGTACAGATCGTCTTTCTCTACACCGCATTGGCAGCCGGCGGGATCTTCCGTTTCGAGGACGTGGAGCTGTTGGGTTTGGTGGTGCCGGGCAACATCCAGGCAGCGATCATCGCCTTGGGCCTGAACGAAGGCGCCTACATGGCCGAGATCATCCGCGCGGGGATCGGCGCCGTGGACAAGGGGCAGTACGAGGCTGGGCGTTCGCTGGGCATGACCTTCGCCAAACTGATGCGGCGAATCGTTCTGCCTCAGGCGTTCCGGGTCATCGTTCCGCCGTTGGGCAACGAGTTCAACGTGATGCTCAAGAATACGACGCTGGTCAGCGTGATTGGTGTGCAGGAGTTGCTGCTGAGCACGCAAATGGTCACGTCGGCGACATTCCGGGTATTTGAACTGTACCTGGTGGTGGCGATTTATTTCCTGCTGCTGACCACCCTCTGGGGCTTCTTCCAGCGTTGGTTGGAAGCGCGTTTCGGACAGTCCGATCGACCCGCACCGCCAGCGGCTGGCAGTCGCATGTTCGGCCGCGGCACGCTCAAATTGCTGAGGGGGCGTTAAGCATGGCGCACAAAAGTGAAGAACTGATCATCGAGGCCCTGGACATTCACAAGTCCTTCGGTGATCTGGAGATTCTCAAGGGGATTTCCTTGCAGGTGCGGCGCGGTGAAGTGGTGGTGTTGATCGGCGCCTCGGGTTCAGGCAAGACCACCTTCATTCGTTGCATCAATCTGCTGGAAGACATTCAGGGCGGGCGCATTCGCGTCAACGGCCGTGCCATGGGTTACCGCGAGCGCGCTGACGGCAGCCTGGTGCGCGACTCCGAGCGCAACATCGCTCGCCAGCGTCGGGACATCGGCATGGTCTTCCAGCGTTTCAATCTGTTCCCCCACATGACTGCGCTGGAAAACATTATTGAGGCGCCGATTCAGGTCCTGGGCGTGCCACGTGCCGAGGCTTTGGAGCAAGCCCGGGCCTTGCTCGCCCGGGTCGGTCTGGCGGACAAGGCCATGCATTACCCGTCGATGTTGTCCGGTGGACAGCAGCAGCGCGTGGCCATCGCCCGGGCACTGGCGATGAAACCTCAAGCCATGCTGTTCGACGAGCCCACCAGCGCCCTGGATCCTGAAACCGTCGGCGAAGTGCTGCAGGTGATGAAGCAGCTGGCCGACGACGGCATGACCATGGTGGTGGTCACCCATGAAATGGGTTTTGCCCGAGAAGTCGCTGACCGCGTGGTGGTCCTCGATCAGGGCGAACTGATCGAACAGGGTCCGCCGGAGCAGATCTTCAGTCGACCGACTCATCCGCGTACCCAGGCCTTTCTCAGTCGCGTGCTGTGATCTTTGACTCCAGCCTTTTATCGCTCGGGAATGGAACCGGATCAAATCCGGCCAATGAATCTTTGTTTGGAAGAGCTTTTGCCATGTTGAAATTCTCTGCCCACGAATATCCCTATCCGTCGCAACGTCAGAGTGTGTTTGCCCTCCGTGGCATGGTCGCGGCTTCCCAGCCGCTAGCCGCCGAAGCCGGCATCGAAATCATGCGCAACGGCGGCAATGCCATTGATGCCGCGATCGCCACGGCGGCGGCTCTGACGGTGGTTGAACCCACCGGCTGCGGCTTGGGTGGCGACGCCTTTGCCTTGGTCTGGAGCAAAGGCCAATTGCATGGACTCAACGGCAACGGTCACGCGCCGGCGGCACTGACGATCGACGCGGTCAAAGCGAGTGGTCACGAGCAGATGCCGCTTTATGGCTGGACTCCGGTCACGGTGCCGGGTTGCCCTTCGGCCTGGGCGGAGCTGTCCAAACGTTTCGGCAAGCTGCCCTTTGCCGAGTTGCTGCAGCCCGCCATCAGTCTGGCCCGGGATGGCTTTCCACTGTCACCGGTGGTCGCCCGACAATGGCAGACCGCTCTGGATGAATTCGGCCCCCATCGAGACCCAGTGCTCGACGTCTGGTTCGACACGTTCCTGATTGATGGCCGTGCGCCAAAGGCTGGTGAATTATTCCGCAACCCGGCGCAAGCCCGAACGCTGGAAGAACTGGCGGACAGCGCTTGCGAAAGCCTCTATCGCGGTGATTTGGCTCAGCGTCTGGATGCCCATTCCCGCGCCACCGGCGGCTATCTGCGAGCCAGCGACCTGCGGGACTATCGCGCTCAATGGGTGGATCCGATCAGCATCAACTACCGCGGCTACGATGTGTGGGAAATCCCCCCTAGCGGGCAAGGATTGGTGGCCCTGATGACCCTGAAAATCCTTCAGGGCTTTGACTTCGATCACCGAGACAGCCAGCAGACCTGGCACCGTCAGTTGGAAGCCATGAAGCTGGCCTACAGCGACGGCCTGCATTACATCACCGATCCGCTGCACATGCGCGTGGCTGTGGCTGACCTTCTCAGCGATGCCTATAGCAGCCAACGTCGCGAACAAATCTCTGATCAGGCGCGCGAACCCAATCCCGGCGATCCCCACGCTAGCGGCACGGTGTACCTGGCCACGGCGGATGCGGAGGGCAATATGGTGTCCTTCATCCAGAGCAACTACCACGGTTTTGGCTCCGGTGTGGTACTGCCAGACAGCGGCATCGCCTTGCAGAACCGCGGACAGGAATTCAGTCTCGACCCTGACCACGCCAACTGCCTGGCACCGGGCAAAAAAACCTTTCACACCATCATTCCTGGCTTTATCAGTAAAGGCGACGCACCGGTGGGACCGTTCGGCGTCATGGGTGGCTACATGCAGCCCCAAGGCCATGTGCAGATGGTTATGAATCTGGTGGATTTCGGTCTCAACCCCCAAGCCGCGCTGGACGCTCCGCGGTGGCAATGGTTGGGGGATATGAAAGTCGGCATCGAACACGGGGCGTCTCGGGATTTGGCCGCTTCGCTGGCACGGCGTGGACACCAGATTCAGGTTGATTGCGACCTGATCAATTACGGCCGAGGGCAGATCATTGTCCGTGACCCGGACACTGGTGTCCTGTGCGGCGGCACCGAGCCACGAGCCGATTCCCATATCGCCGTGTGGTAGCGGGCCGCTGAAAACAAGAAAAGAGACCTCGGTCTCTTTTCTTGTTTTTGCGGCAAGCGGCGCGGTCAGCGTTTGTCCGTGACCGGGGTTGCCGTTCTAAACTCGGGCACAGTCTGCGGGGCCGATCGGACAATCACGCTGATGATGGCCAGTGCTGCAATCACCAACCCAGGTGAAGTTGCCAGTAACACCCCAGTGGTGCCGGCACCGGCCGCCAGTATCTGCCCTGCGGCCAAAGGCCCGGCCACCGACCCCAGACGACCAATGGCTACCGCGGCGCCGACGCCGGTGGCACGTACCGAGGTCGGGTACGACGGTGGTGCCAGGGCGTAAAGCACCAGTTGCGCGGCCATCACAAACAAACCCGCGCAAAACCCGGCGATGGCCATGGGGACGATGCCCACCGACAAGCCGACCCCGGCCAGCGCTGCCAGCAATGCGGCGTATACGAACAGCACCACCTTGACGCCGTTGCAGCGATCCAGCAGTACCCCGCCAAGTAGCGAGCCGAGGGCGCCGCCGATGTTGAACAGCATCTGCACCAGGCCAGCCTCGGCTTTGCTGAAACCTTGTTCCAGCAGCAGTGATGGCAGCCAGTTGAGCAACATGTACATCACGGTCAGGGTGAAGAAGTAGCTGAGCCACAACGCCAGGGTGACGCGAGCCCGGTCTTCGCCGAATAACGCCTGGCCGGTTGAAGTGCGGGCCATGGTGACGGTGCCTTGTTGCTGGCGAAAGGCGCTGGACTCGGGCAGCAGCAGGATCATCAGCGGCACCACCAGCAAGGGCGCGAGCCCACCGATGATGAAGGTCGTCTGCCAATGCTCGGTGAAGAGCATGGCGACCACCGCCGCCAATGCACCGCCCAACGGCACACCGGCATACATGATGCTGATCGCGGTGCCGCGACGTTGCTCACCCACGGCCTCGGCACACAGAGCGATCAGGTTGGGCAGGGCGGCGCCCAGGCCCAGGCCGGTCATGAAGCGAGCCAGTAGCAGGCCAGAGAAACTGCTGACGTAGGCGGTGCTGAGGGAGAACACACCGAACAGCAGCACCGCTGCGATGAGGATTTTCTTGCGGCCGATTCGATCGGCAATCCAGCCACCGAAAAAGGCGCCCGGCAGCAAACCGATAATTCCGGCGCTGAATACCCAGCCCATCGTTTTCGGGTCCAGGGCAAAGGTCTGGCGCAGGCCCGCGGCGGCAGTACCGGCAGCTTGCAGGTCGAAACCTTCGATCAGTGCAACGATAAAACACAGGGCAATGGTCAGCGTCGTACGACGTGATGGGGTGTCCATGGCGAACCTCATTATTGTTTTTGTGGGTGTGCTGACGGATGAGCGCGAGCCTGTTCTCACGAGGCGATGACAGGTCTTAAATAAGATTAACAAAGATAACTAAAAAATGAATACTAAGAATTTATTGCTGAAAAACAGCATTAAACCTATTTAAATCAATTAGATGACATCTCTATAAAGATCATTTCTGAAAATAGATAACAATATTAATGTTCGTTTATCGGTCACTTACGGTTGACGCCATGCCAGGCTGTTTCCATTCTCTGGCCGCAGATCTCCGGGATAACCCAACGATCCCGTTCAAAAAACAACAACAATAAGTGGACATCGAACATGCCAAACCTTCCTTGGGACGTCCTTGCGGCGGATTCAACCTTACCTGTTCGCGCACGCCACCTGGTCTTGCTGGGCCTGAGTTTGATTGCGCCATCGGCGCTGGCTGACGGCTTCATCGATGACAGTCACGGCACCTTGACCTTGCGTAATTACTACCTGGATCGGGATTACAAGGACGACGGAGCGAAAACCGCGGCCCGGGAATGGGCTCAGGGTTTCATCATGAATGTGGAGTCGGGCTTTACCCCGGGGAGTGTCGGCTTCGGCCTGGACGCTCGTGGGTTGATGGGGGTCAAGCTGGACTCGGCGCCGGACCGCAGCGGCACCGAGTTGCTGCCGGTGTCCAGCAGCGACAAGCGCGCGGCGGACGAGTATTCGCGCCTGGCCATGACTGCCAAGATGCGTGTTGCCCAGACCACGGTGAAAACCGGCGACGTGTCGATCTTCCTGCCATTCGCTTTCGCCAGCCCGTCGCGGCTGCTGCCGCAGACTTTTCGCGGCACCACGCTCAGCTCAAAGGACATCGACGGACTGATCTTTAACACCGGCTACATCGACCGCATCAACAAGCGTGATTCCACCGACTACCAGCCAATGAGCATCGCTTCGCCGAACCGGCGTTTCAATGGCGCGGCCACCTCATCGCACATGGCCTATGTCGGTGGCGATTACCAGGTGAACAAGGACCTCAGCCTGCGCGTGTATCACGCCGAAGTGGCGGACCTGTATCAGCAGAACACCCTGGCGTTGCTGCATACGCTGCAGGTGGGCGAGGGGACGCTGACCAGCGACCTGCGCAGTTTTTTCAGCGATGAAGACGGCAGCGCCAAGGCCGGTAAAGTGGACAACCGCAACCTCTCGGCGCTGTTCGGCTATCGCTTTGGCGGCCATCGTTTGAGCCTTGGCTATATGCACGCCAGTGGCGACACGGCGACGCCCTATGTGTCAGGCACCGAGTTGATGGGCATGAGCGAGCTGACCATGAGTTCGGACTTTCTCAATGCCAAGGAGCGAACCTGGCAGGCGATGTACGACTATGACTTCGCTGCCGCCGGGGTGCCCGGCCTGAAGAGTCGCCTGCGTTATATGCGCGGAGACCATATCGAACTGGCGGCGTTAAATGCCGACGACCGCAAGGAGCGGGAGTTCCAGATGGAGCTGGGGTATGTGATCCAGAGTGGTCCGCTGAAGAATGTCGGGCTGATGGCGCGCAAGTCGATCTATCGCAACGACTTCCCCGCCGGCGCGGCGTTTCGCGATGAAAACCAGACGCGCTTTCTGGTGCTCTACACCGTGCCGATCTGGTAAGCCGTTTCACTTGTAATGAATCCGGCCGCTCCCCAGGAGCGCGCCGGCGTTCGCGTTTCAGGCTTGATAGACCTTTTTCAGCAACCTGAGCAGTTCTTCGCGTTCCTGGCTGTCGAGAGCGGACGTGGCATCCATGTCGCTCTCGGCGGCAATCAGCTTCAACTCCTTGAGTAGCGTCTCGCCGGTCTTGCTGAGGAATATCCCATAGGAGCGTTTGTCCGGTTTGCAGCGTACCCGTACCGCGAGCGCGCGCTCTTCGAGTTTGTTAAGCAGCGGCACCACTTGGGGCGGTTCGATAGCCAGGGCTTTGGCCAGGTCGGACTGCATCAGCCCGGGGTTTTGCTCGATGATCGCCAGTGCCGAGAACTGCGCGGGCCGCAAGTCGTGGGCCGCAAGTCGGCTGATCAGATTCTGGAACAGTTTCAACTGGGCCCGGCGCATGGCGTAACCAATCAGCTCGTCCAATGCGGAGTCCATCGGCGCCTGAATTTCAGCGTTGTCGGCCAGGGCTTCTGGGGCAGCGACATTTTTGGACGACTTGGCCATTGCGGGAAAATCCCTCGGGTTCAGGTTAATAAAGGTATCTAGTTTGACGAGGTTGGACAGGAATAGCTACGTCAGGAGCCTAACACGTCGCCTTTCCATGGAGCTCGATGGCGAAAAATATTTGGTTAATTCAATTAATAGTTAATTGACATAACTAATTTGCCGGTTTAGTTTTTACCCATCGTCAAGCCAAGAACAAGAGAGCATCACCATGAGCAATTACGAAGGTCGCTGGACAACGGTCAAAGTGGAAATCGAGGAAGGCATCGCGTGGGTCATCCTCAACCGCCCGGAAAAACGCAACGCCATGAGTCCGACCCTGAACCGCGAGATGATCGACGTTCTGGAAACCCTGGAGCAGGATCCGGACGCTGGCGTACTGGTGCTGACCGGTGCGGGCGAAGCCTGGACCGCCGGCATGGACCTCAAGGAATACTTCCGTGAAGTGGACGCCGGCCCGGAAATCCTTCAGGAAAAAATCCGCCGCGAAGCCTCTCAGTGGCAATGGAAACTGCTGCGCATGTACGCCAAGCCGACCATCGCCATGGTCAACGGCTGGTGCTTCGGTGGTGGTTTCAGCCCGCTGGTGGCCTGTGACCTGGCGATCTGCGCCGATGAAGCGATCTTCGGCCTGTCGGAAATCAACTGGGGCATTCCGCCGGGCAATCTGGTGAGCAAGGCCATGGCCGACACCGTGGGGCATCGCCAGTCGCTGTACTACATCATGACCGGCAAGACCTTTGACGGGCAAAAAGCCGCCGAGATGGGCCTGGTCAACGAGAGCGTGCCTCTGGCGCAACTGCGTGACGTGACAATCGAACTGGCGCGTAATCTGTTGGAGAAGAACCCGGTGGTGCTGCGCGCGGCCAAGCATGGCTTCAAGCGTTGCCGCGAACTCACCTGGGAGCAGAACGAAGATTACCTGTACGCCAAGCTCGATCAGTCGCGCCTGCTGGACACCGAAGGTGGCCGCGAGCAGGGCATGAAGCAGTTCCTGGACGACAAGAGCATCAAGCCCGGTTTGCAGACTTACAAGCGCTGAATGACGGCGTTGAAATCAAGGCGAGCTGGCGGGGCGGTCGAGCGTCCGCCAGCTGTTCGCCCCGGCGCCTCGGCGCTACTGTGAACCCCTCGAACGTATTCCCGATAAAGACAATAAAGAGGAATCACCATGCTGGACGTGCCCCTGCTGATTGGCGGCCAGTCGTGCCCCGCCCGAGACGGTCGAACCTTCGAACGGCGTAATCCGGTGACCGGTGAAGTGGTGTCGCGCGTTGCCGCCGCCACCCTGGAAGATGCCGATGCTGCGGTGGCCGCGGCCAAAGCCGCATTCCCCGCCTGGGCGGCCCTGGCGCCCAATGAACGACGCACCCGGTTGCTGCGCGCGGCTGAGCAGTTGCAGGCCCGCAGCGAGGAATTCATCGCGGCGGCTGGCGAGACCGGTGCCATGGCCAACTGGTACGGTTTCAATGTGCACCTGGCGTCCAACATGCTGCGTGAAGCCGCGTGCATGACCACCCAGATCAACGGCGAAATCATTCCCTCGGATGTGCCCGGCAGCTTCGCGATGGCCCTGCGTCAACCCTGCGGCGTGGTGCTGGGCATCGCGCCCTGGAACGCGCCGGTGATCCTCGCCACTCGCGCCATCGCCATGCCATTGGCTTGCGGCAACACCGTGGTGCTCAAGGCATCGGAACTGAGCCCGGCGGTGCACCGGCTGATCGGTCAGGTGTTACAAGACGCCGGCCTCGGTGATGGCGTGGTCAACGTCATCAGCAACGCGCCCCAGGATGCCGCGGCGATTGTCGAGCGGCTGATCGCCAACCCGGCGGTGCGTCGAGTCAACTTCACCGGTTCGACCCATGTCGGGCGCATCGTCGGCGAACTGTCGGCGCGTCATCTCAAACCGGCGTTGCTGGAGCTGGGAGGCAAGGCGCCGTTCCTGGTGCTGGAGGATGCCGACCTGGGTGCAGCGGTGGAGGCGGCGGCCTTTGGTGCCTTCTTTAATCAGGGACAGATTTGCATGTCCACCGAGCGGCTGATCGTCGATGCCCAAGTGGCCGATGACTTTGTCGTCAGGCTGGCGGCGAAGATCGTCACCTTGCCCGCGGGCAATCCCAATGCCGAAGGTTCGGTCCTCGGTTCTCTGGTGGACAGCAATGCCGGTGAACGCATCAAACTGTTGATCGATGATGCCCTCGATAAGGGCGCAACCCTGGTTGCGGGTGGTCAGCTGGAGGGCAGCATTCTGCAGCCGACTTTGCTTGACGGCGTCACCGATGCCATGCGTCTGTACCGCGAAGAATCCTTTGGCCCGGTGGCGGTGGTGCTACGAGGCGAGGGCGATGAAGAGCTGTTGCGCTTGGCCAACGATTCCGAATTCGGCTTGTCGGCGGCGATCTTCAGTCGCGACACCAGCCGTGCCCTGGCTTTGGCTCAGCGGGTCGAATCGGGTATCTGCCACATCAACGGCCCGACCGTGCACGACGAGGCGCAGATGCCCTTCGGCGGAGTCAAGTCCAGCGGCTATGGCAGTTTTGGCGGCAAGGCGTCCATCGAGCACTTCACTCAATTACGTTGGGTGACCTTGCAGAACGGACCACGGCATTACCCGATCTGAGCAGCCGTCGCACCGTCGGGCGACCAATGCTTGAGAGCGTTTGTCGCCCGCGTGCAGGCCAGACATAACAATAACGAGGCTGCAGTCGCAGGCTGCCATGCCCCGGTGAACGCATTTCTGCGAGCCGTGGTGTGCCTTGATGGAGAACAAGCACGTGAGTTCCGAATTCAAATCGCCACCCCAGAACGAAGCCCGTGCGCCGCGCTATCGCCACGTATCCATCGGCCGTCCTGCGGTCGAGGTCAGCGAAGAGCAGGGCATCCTGCACATGCGCTCCCTGGAGCCTTTGGCTGAGTTGCCCGCACGCTTGCTGGATCGCCTGGTGCATTGGGCCCAGGTGCGCCCGCAACAGACCTTTATCGCTGCTCGCCAGGACGGCGGCGACTGGCGCCGGGTGAGTTACGCCGAGATGCTGACCAGCGTCCGCGCCATTGCCCAACGCCTGCTCAGTTACGGTCTTTCGGCCGAGCGACCGCTGGCGATCCTCTCGGGCAACGACATCGAGCATTTGCAGATTGCGTTGGGCGCCATGTACGCCGGCATTCCCTATAGCCCGGTTTCTCCTGCCTATTCGTTGTTGTCCCAGGATTTCGCCAAGCTGCGGCATGTCTGCAATCTGCTGCAACCGGGTTTGGTGTTCGTCAGCGACGCCGCGGCCTATCAGCGGGCGATCGATGCGGTGCTGCCGGCCGAAACGCCGCTGATCACCGTGCGCGGTCAAATTCCTGGCCGCAATCAGGCGAGCTTTGCCAGTCTGCTGGAACAGCCTGGCGGTGCCGAGGCCGATTGCGCTTTCACGGCGACCGGGCCGGACAGCATCGCCAAGTTCCTGTTTACCTCAGGTTCTACCAAGTTGCCCAAGGCCGTGATCACCACCCAGCGCATGCTCTGCGCCAACCAGCAGATGCTGTTGCAAACCTTTCCTGTGTTCGGCGAAGAACCACCGGTGCTGGTGGATTGGCTGCCGTGGAATCACACCTTCGGCGGCAGCCACAACGTCGGCATCGTGCTGTACAACGGCGGCACCTTTTACCTGGACGATGGCAAGCCGACCGCCCAGGGTTTTGCCGAAACACTGCGCAACCTCAAAGAGGTATCGCCCACCGCCTACCTGACCGTGCCCAAGGGCTGGGAAGAGCTGGTCAACGCCCTGGAGCAGGACAGTGAGTTGCGCGAACGTTTCTTCTCGCGCATGAAGCTGTTCTTTTTCGCCGCTGCCGGCTTGTCCCAAAGGATTTGGGATCGCCTGGACCGGGTCGCCGAACAGCATTGTGGCGAACGCATTCGCATGATGGCCGGGCTCGGCATGACCGAGGCGGCACCGTCCTGCACGTTCACCACCGGGCCACTGTCCATGGCCGGTTATATCGGCCTGCCGGCTCCCGGTTGTGAAGTGCGGCTGGTGCCGGTGGACGGCAAGCTGGAGGGGCGTTTTCGCGGGCCACACATCATGCCCGGTTATTGGCGTGCGCCGCAGCAGACCGCCGAAGTGTTCGACGAACAAGGTTTCTACTGTTCCGGCGACGCGCTGAAACTGGCCGATGCCCGTGATCCACAACTGGGGCTGATGTTCGACGGGCGCATTGCCGAGGACTTCAAACTCAGCTCCGGCGTGTTTGTCAGCGTCGGTCCGTTGCGCAATCGCGCGGTGCTCGAAGGTTCGCCTTATGTTCAGGATATGGTGGTGGCCGCGCCCGACCGCGAATGCCTGGGTGCGCTGGTCTTTCCTCGGCTGTACGAATGCCGACGTCTGGCCGGTTTGAGTCCGGACGCCAGCGATGCCGAGGTCCTGGCCAGCGTGCCGGTGCGTCAGTGGTTCGGTGATTGGCTGCAACGGCTCAACCGCGACGCCACCGGTAACGCCAGTCGACTGGAGTGGATCGCGGTGCTCGACGAGGCCGCGTCTATCGATCGCGGTGAAATCACCGACAAAGGCTCGATCAACCAGCGGGCGGTCTTGCAATGGCGTGCAGCCAAGGTCGAGGCGCTGTATCGCGGCGAAGACCTCTCGATCCTGCGCGCCGGTCCACGGTCTTGAATTACGCAGGGCAGTATTCGGCCTTCACCGATGCTGCGATTCTTGAGGCCGTGCGTACGCCCTGGATTGACGTTGGCGGTGCGCTGGCCCAGGTATCGCCCATCGATCTGGGCATCAAGGTCGGTCGTGAAGTGCTGGCCCGTGCCGAGCTCGATCCATGGACAGTCGACACGGTGTTGGCCGGCTCCATGGCCCAGGCCAGCTTCGACGCCTACTTGCTGCCACGCCACATCGGTCTTTACAGCGGTGTGCCGCAACAGGTGCCGGCGCTGGCGGTGCAGCGCATCTGCGCCACCGGCTTCGAGCTGCTGCGCCAGGCCGGTGAGCAACTTCGCGACGGCGCAGAACTGGCGCTGTGTGTGGGCGCCGAATCCATGTCGCGCAACCCGATTGCTGCCTACACCCATCGAGGCGGATTTCGTCTCGGTGCGTCGGTGGATTTCAAGGATTTCCTCTGGGAGGCGCTGTACGACCCGGCACCGGGACTGGACATGATCGCCACGGCGGAAAACCTTGCCAGGCGTCATGGCCTGAGTCGCGAAGCGGTGGATGTCTATGCCCTCAACAGCCATGAGCAAGCGTTGCAAGCGCAGACCTCGGGTTGGTTCGCCGATGAAATTGTCGCAGTGCGCAACGAGTCGTTTGAGCTGGACGGCTATCAGCCGCGGGGCATTACGCTGCCGCGTCGGGTAGACGCAGCCACCCTCGACAGCCATGTTCGGCGCACTGATTTCCTCGCGTTGGCGAAGTTGCGGGCGATTCATGCGGGGGGCGTGCAAACCGCAGGCAACAGCTGCGCCGTGGTGGATGGTGCCGCGGCGGTGCTGGTCGGTCGCGCATCGGCGGGTACGCGACCGGCACTGGCAAACCTGCTGGCGACGGCGGTGGTTGGCGTGGCCCCGGAGTTCATGGGGATCGGCCCGGTTCCGGCGATCCAGCTGCTGCTGCAACGCAGCGGGTTGGTGCAGGACGATATTGCCCTGTTTGAAATCAATGAGGCGCAGGGTGCGCAGGTGCTGGCAGTGGCCCAGGCGCTGGAGATGGACACCAATAAGCTCAACCGCCGAGGCGGTTCCATCGCCCTCGGCCATCCATTGGCCGCCACCGGCCTGCGTCTGGTGATGACCCTGGCCCGACAGTTGCGCGAGCAGAATCTGCGCTACGGAATCGCCGCTGCCTGTGTCGGTGGCGGGCAGGGCATGGCCGTGCTGATCGAGAACCCGGAGTGCCGCGACTGAGCCCTTTAGCCTCTTGCGCGCAGGCAAACTGGAAACCGCTAGCCTCTTTTTTGCGTATTGGCTGCTGTGCGAGTTGATCTCCAGCTTGTGCAAGGCTTGCGTTACTATGGCCGCCCACGTTTTCTGGAAGTTGCCTGGATGAGTAAGCCCGGTCAGTTGGTGCTGGTAGCGCTGCGCAAGATGATCGCCTCGGGCGAGCTGGCTGCTGGCGAACGACTGATGGAAATTCCCACGGCGGAGTTGTTCGGGGTGTCCCGGATGCCGGTGCGCATGGCTTTTCGAACCCTCGAACAAGAAGGGTTGCTGGTGCGGTTCGGCGGTCGAGGGTTTCAGGTGCGCTCGGTCAGTGCCGATGACATTGCCGGTGCCGTTGAAGTACGTGGAGTGCTCGAAGGCCTGGCGGCCCGTCAGACTGCCGAGCGCGGACTCTCGGCGGAGGGGCGCGCGATCCTGGAGCTATGCCTGTTGCAAGGTGACGAGTTGTTCGACAAGGGCTATGTCACAGAAGACGATCTGGAGGTCTACCATGACCTCAACATGCGCTTTCATCAGGTGATCGTCGAAGGCAGCCACAACCCGGCCATCGCCGATGCACTGGCGCGCAATGACCACCTGCCGTTTGCTTCGGTGACCGCGCTAGCAGTGGATCGCAATGACATGGCCCGCGAGTATCGGCGTTTCAACTACGCCCACATGCAACATCATGCCGTCTTCGATGCCTTGATCAATCGCCAGGGTGCCCGCGCCGAAGCGATCATGCGCGAACACGCCAACGCTACCCTGCGCTATGCCGAGATATTTGGTTCTGCGACAGCCAATGAGCGGATGAAGGTCATTCACCGCTCTGAGTGAGGTTCGGCCTTTTCAGAGGTCCAGCACCAGCAACGGTGATTTCGAGCGTGAGCAGCACGGTGTGAACTGATCATTAAGTGCCTGCTCATTTTCGGTGAGGAACAGGTCGCGGTGATCCGGCACGCCCTCCAGTACCCTGGTCAGGCACGTGCCGCAAATACCCTGTTCGCAGGACATGGCGATATCGATGCCATGGCTTTCCAGTACTTGAACCACGGTTTTGTCGGCCGGGATTTCGAAGACCTGGCCAGTGCTGCCAACCTTGACCGAAAAGCTCCCGTCGTTACGGGTGTCAGTTGGCGTGGCGGCAAAGTATTCGCGGTGCAGCGAGTCTTCCTGCCAGCCTTGAGCCCTGGCGCTGTCCAGCACGTGCTGCATAAAACCTCCCGGGCCGCAAACATACAGATGAACGTTTTCTCCTGGCTGGGCCAATACCCTGGCCGCGTTCAGCGCTGTCTCGGGCTGCTCATCGAAATGCAGAAATACCCGGTCGGCGAAAGACGAGTTCTTGATTCGTTCGACAAAGGCCGCACGCTCGCTCGAGCGTGCGCAGTAATGCATTTCGAAGTCCGCGTCGCTGTGGGCAAGACGTTCAGCCATGCACAGGATCGGCGTGATACCGATGCCGCCGGCAAACAACAGGCTGCGCCTGGCCTGGTGTGCCAGCGGAAACAGATTGCGTGGCTCGCTGATGCGCAGGCGATCCCCGGTGTTGATCTGTTCGTGCAGGCATTGTGAACCGCCACGCGAGGCCGGATCCTTGAGCACGCCGATCAGGTAACGGTGGCGATCTTCGGGGTGATTGCACAAGGAGTATTGACGGATGAGTCCGCCGGGCAGGTGCACATCAATGTGCGCGCCGGCACTGAAGCCGGGCAGTGCGCTGTCATCGACGCGGGCCAATTCATAGCTGCAGATGTCCTGAGCTTCGTTTTTGCGCGATACCACCACCACATCGATCATGCTTCATCCTCGGAGCGTTGCCACCACAGTGGTCACTTCTGGTTATTTTGAAATTGTGCTGCGCAAGGGGCGGGCACGGCATGGCGTGCCTTGGCCAGGTTACTGAACGGTGGCGATCAATTGCGGCTCGGAGGCTCGCTCGCTGGCGATGATTCGATCCAGGACGCGGCGCGACTGCACGCCGCCTGCATCGATATTGAGCTTGAGTACATTGCGCTGAGGGTGGTCCAGCAGGTTTTGCTGCTGGCGTTCGAGCATCTCCAGGTCTTCGCTGAAAATCTTCCCCTGACCCTCACGAATGGTCGCGGTGAGTGCCTCATCCTGAGGATTGAAGTTGCGCGCCATGCCCCAGAAGTACCAGATGGAGGTGTCGGTTTCCGGGGTGATGAAGTCGACCACGATGCTTGAAGCTTTGAACTCGGCGTCAGCGTGGTATCCGCCTTTGCCGGCATGGGCGACACCCACTTCGATCAGTACGTGACTGGGTGGCGAGAAACGGCAGATTTGCCAGCGGTCCACCGGCACATCGTCGGCCAGATTGTTACCGCGCAAGGCCATGCGCCAGAACGGCGGCGCCATGATGTTTTCCATGTGGCGTGCGGTAACCACTTCATCGCCCTCGACCGTCGTGGTCGGGGCGGCCTCATCGATTTCTTTCTGGCCGATGCTGGACGCATGTACGTAGGTCTCGTGCGTCAGATCCATGAGGTTGTCGATCATCAGGCGATAGTCGCAGCCGATGTGGAACAGACCGCCGCCGTATGCCCATTGATCGCTCACGGCCCACTCCAGGTGGTGGATCAGCGTCGGGTCGGCTTTGTCCTGTTCTCCAGGCCAGACCCAGATAAAACCGTAACGCTCGACCACCGCGAAAGTCTTGTTGCAAGGGAAGCCGCGTACCCGTTGCCCTGGCATTTCGACAGTTTTTCCGTCGCAACCCATGACCAGACCGTGATAGCCGCACACCAGGTTGCCGTTTTCGACATAGCCCAATGAGAGCGGCGCGCCGCGGTGCGGGCAAAAGTCCTCGACCGCTGCAACCTGGTTTTCCTGGCCGCGATAGAAAACGATTTTTTCGCCGCAGATCTGCCGTCCGAGGGGTCCTTGTGCAATTTCATCGGGGGTGCAGGCGACGTACCACGTGTTTTTTGGGTACATGAAAACTCTCCAGGTCAGCACTTGTTTTTGTTTTGATGGATCCATTAGGCGATAAGCGGATGCCGCAAGTCAACCTTGTCCGATGCTGTTTACGCTTAAAAATAGACGTAATAAGCATGTTCTATTCAAGGTGCGTTTGTTTTAAGTTCGTTTAGTGGATCCATTGGAGAGTATTCATGTACAAAAAAACCGCCAGTGGCGGTTTTGTGGGTGATAAACGTGGGTGGCTTTGCGCTTCAGGATGGCCGCTCTGCCGACGCCTGTTGGTACTTCTTCAGCCGATAGGCAAACTGCGCACGACTCAACCCCAGCAGTCGTGCAGCCGCAGCCAGATTGCCTTCGCTCTGTTGCAGCGCTTCGTCGATCAAGCGCGACTCCAGTCCTTCAATGGAGAAGCCTTGTTCCAGCCGGGTCAAGGTATCCAGCAAGGCCGGGCGAGGCTGTGCGCTGGCGGGACTCTGGTCGATGGCCGCGAGGCTGCCCTTGTTGTCCAGAGAGTACAGCTCCTGTGGTATTGGCTCGTTGCGAAACAGGTGGACCAGGTCGATGGCTTGACCATCCTCGCTGGCGATCAGACCGCGCTCTACCAGGTTCTGCAGTTCCCGCACGTTGCCGGGGAAGTCGTAGCGTAGCAATGCTTTGAGCGCACGCATGGTCAGCCCGGCGGGTTTGCGCGCGTAGTCCTGGCAGAAGCGCCGCAGGAACGCATTGACCAGTAACGGGATGTCGTCGCGTCGTTCACGCAGCGGCGGCAGGGTGATGGGGAAGACGTTCAAGCGGTAGAACAAGTCCTCACGAAAGTCTCCAGCCGCTACCGCTTTGCGCAGGTCGACGTTGGTTGCCGCCACCACCCGCACATCGACCTTGATTGGCTGACCACCACCGACTCGCTCTATCTCACGTTCCTGTAAGGCCCGCAGTAGCTTGCCTTGTCCGGGCAGGCTGAGGCTGGCGATCTCATCGAGAAACAGGGTGCCGCCGTGGGCCCGTTCGAAGCGCCCGGGGCGCGAATGGGTGGCACCGGTATAGGCGCCGCGTTCGACACCGAACAGCTCCGCCTCGATCAGATTGTCCGGGATCGCAGCACAGTTGAGGGCCACGAAGGGCGCTTGATGACGTGGGCTGTACTGATGCAGCTGGCGGGCAAATAACTCCTTGCCGACCCCGGATTCACCACTGAACAGTACCGTAGCGGGTGTCGGCGCCACACGCTGCAAGGCGAGGGTGGCTGCATTGAAGGCGGCGCTGGCTCCGATAGGTTTTGGCCCGCCAGGCATTTCGCTGTCGTCATCGGGGGCGGGTGCTGGTGCTGGACGCTGCCTGGGAGCGACGCTGGATGGCGAGGCGGTGAGATAACTCAGGTCCTGTTCGACGTCGCCCCATTGTTCGGCGGTCTTGCCGACCACTCGGCAGGTCTCGTGGCCCATGCCCCGGCATTCGGTTTCACGGAAGATCACCAGGCGGCCGAACAGCCCGCTGACATAACCGATGGCATAGCCCAGTTCGGTCCAGCACACCGGGTCCTGGCCGATCCCGTAGGCGGCGATATGTTCGTCGGCCTCGCAGGAGTGATGCCAGAGGAACTCGCCTTCGTAGAAACCGGAGTCGGCGTCGAACTTGAAGTGCAGGGGTTCGACCTTGGTCATGCCTTCGAGGGTGTGCAGGCGAGTGCCGGCGGAGAAAATCGCTGCGGCATCGGCGTCCGGCCAACGCTCGCGGATCAGCCGTGCATCGCGTGCGCCTGACAGGTAGCCGGTGCGGGTAAACAGACCACGGGTCTGTTCTAGACCCTGGCGATCGATTATCTCGCGCCGCAGTGCGCCGAAGGATGAACTGTGCAATAGCAGCATGCGCTGATCGTTGAGCCAGATGCGTCCGTCGACAGGGGAAAAGAACAGGCATTCGGTCAACTCGGCCAGGGTCGGTGAGTTGCCCTCGGCCAGCTGGGTACTGTCCCCGCGGGGCGAGAAATGCTCCTCCTGTATCGCGAGACCGGGAAACAGCAAGTGGGGGTTATTCATTGTTATGCCCCTGAGCGCAATGACTGGTCGAAATGAGTAACTTCAAAAATAGTTATTAAACATAACTTTATCATTTGAACAAGTGACCCGGTGCTGGCGGAGCGTCGAGACCCTCGCCCGATCTTTGAGTACTCATCTTGAGCCCACAGGCCAGAGCCTTCGCCATCTAAATAACGGTGGCACGCAGGAAGTCGGCACAGCCCTTGCTCTAGTGCTTTCACGACGCAGACGACTTCACCGCTTCAGCAAGGCGACGTCGGTCGATGACAAACACAAGAGCCGGGAGGCCGAAATGTCGGTAAGTGAATCCTCTGATTTTCTGCGGGACGAGTTGTGGAACGAGCGCATCTTCAATGGCGACTGGATACGCCCATTGGGCGGCAGCAATAGCGTACGCGAGCCAGCCACCGGCGAGGTGTTGACTGTCACCGGTCTGGCCGATGCTGCGGACATCGCGTTTGCCAGTCTCAACGCTGCCCGTGCCCAGCCGGCCTGGGCGGCATTAGGGCCGCGCGAGCGGGCGCAGATCTTTCGAAAAGCCGCCGCGTTGGCTGAGCAACACTTTGCCGAGCTGGCGCTGTACATCGCTCGAGAAAGTGGCGGCAGTCTGTTCAAGGGTGAACATGAGGTCCGTGAGGCGATCGTCTTGTTGCATCAGGCGGCCGGGCTGCTGTCGCAACCCCATGGCCTGGTTCTTCCGAGCGAGGCGGGGCGCTTGTCCTATGCACGCCGGTTGCCCCATGGCGTGGTCGGAGTGATTTCTCCGTTCAACTTTCCTCTGGTGCTCTCCCTGCGCTCGGTGGCACCCGCGTTGGCGGCCGGCAACGCCGTGGTGCTCAAGCCCGATCCGCAGACCCCGGTCAGTGGTGGCTTCATCATTGCCCGGTTATTCGAGGCGGCCGGTCTGCCCAAGGGGTTGCTGCAGGTTTTGCCGGGCGCAGCAGTGGCCGGTGAGGCGCTGTGCCGCGACCCGCATGTGCGGATGATTGCGTTCACTGGCTCCACCGCAGCGGGACGCAAAGTCGCGGAGGTGGCCGGGCGTCATCTGAAGAAAGTGGCCCTGGAGTTGGGCGGTAAGAACTCGCTGATCGTGCTCGAAGACGCTGATCTCGACCTGGCGGCCAGCAACGCCGCCTGGGGAGCCTGGTTGCATCAGGGGCAAATCTGCATGGCCACCGGACGCATCCTGGCCCATGAGTCGATCGCTGAAGAACTGGTCCGCCGGCTGGCAGAGAAAGCACGGACGATCACCGTCGGCAATGCCGCTCGCGGCGAGGCGGTGCTGGGGCCTTTGATCAACAAACGACAGTTGCAACGTGTGCATGAAATCGTCACGGAGAGTGTGAGGGCCGGGGCAATTCTGGAAGCCGGCGGCGAGTTTGAACAGCTCTTCTACCAACCTACGGTTCTTTCAGGCGTGCGTCCGGGCATGCGTGCATTCGACGATGAGATCTTCGGTCCGGTGGCCACGGTGGTGAGTTTTGCCAGTGACGAGGAGGCCATCGAGTTGGCCAATCGCACCGAGTATGGCCTGTCCGCGGGGATCATCTCGCCGTCGGTCGGGCGCGCGATGGCGATTGGCGAGCGACTCAATTGCGGTCTGCTGCACATCAACGATCAGACGGTGGCCGACGAATGCGTCAACCCATTCGGTGGGCGTGGCAGTTCGGGAAATGCCGGCAGCGTTGGCGGCCCGGCCGACTGGGACGAATACACCCAATGGCAATGGGTGACGGTCAAGGACACCGCGCCGCGCTACCCGTTCTGACTGCTCCCGGGCCGACGTGGGTGGTCGGTCCACCGGGCGAGTACACAAAAACAATAAGAGGACACAACATGAAACTCGACAACAAGATTGTGCTGGTGACCGGGGTCTCCTCGGGTATCGGTGCAGCCACTGCAAGCCTGCTGCGCGGCCACGGCGCCCAAGTGATTGGCGTGGATCTGAAGGCCCCGCACATGACCCTGGACGGCTTTGTCCAGGGTGATCTGAGCAGCGCCGAGAGCATCGACCGGCTGTTGCCGCAGTTACCGGAGCGGATCGACGGTCTGTGCAACATCGCCGGGGTCCCGGGCACTGCAAACCCGCAACTGCTGGCGCAGGTCAATTACCTGGGGTTGCGCCACCTGAGCAGTGCGCTACTGCCGCGCATCACGGCTGGCGGCAGCATCGTCAATATCGCCTCGATCCTCGGAGCCGAATGGCCGCAACGCCTGGACCTGCACAAGGCGCTGGCGCGCATCGAAGATTTTGCCACCGCGCAAGCCTGGCTGGCCGAGCACCCGGTACCGGACGAGACCTGCTACCAGTATTTCAAGGAAGCCTTGATTGTCTGGAACTACGTGCAGGCCCAGCCCTGGTTTCTCGAACATTCGGTGCGCATGAACAGCGTGGCGCCAGGCCCGGTTTTCACGCCGATCCTCGGCGACTTCGTAAGCATGCTCGGTGAGGCCCGGACCCAGGCTGATGCCCATCGCATGAAGCGCCCCGGTTATGCCGATGAGGTGGCGGCGGTGATCGCTTTCCTGTGTGCCGACGAGTCGCGCTGGATCAACGGCGTCAACCTGGCAGTCGATGGCGGATTGGCCTCCACCTACATCTGAAACGCACACCCGTAGACAGCGGCGCAAGCCGCTACCCGAGCGTGTTGGCTGGCGCCATGCGTGCAAAGCCATGCCAAAAATAAAAATAATGAGGAGCGTCCATGGACAACGTTAAACGTTGCTTTCGTTTCAAGCACTGCGCCCTGTTTCTGGCGTTATGCAGCGCAGGCGTGATGGTCGAAAGGGTCGAGGCCGTGCAAATGGACCTCGGTGATTCCGATTGGAAACTGCGCTGGGACAACACCATCAAATACAGCCAGGCCTGGCGTCTACAGGGTCAGGACAGCCGTTTGGTCAACGCGCCGACCGCCAACGGCCTGTATCCCTCGATCCAGAGCCAGGGCGATAAAAACTTCAGCAGTGGCCTGGTCTCCAACCGTCTGGACCTGTTTTCCGAAATGGACCTCAGTCGGCAAAACTACGGGCTGCGCGTGAGTGGCGCGGCCTGGTACGACGATATCTACAACCAGGACACCGACAGCAGCGAGCAAACGCATTTCCTCAGCGAGACCCGCAAGCTCCATGGCCGCGACGGCGAAATCCTCGACGCCTTCGTGTTCCTGCGCGGTGACCTCGGTGAAGACTCCCAGGGTGTGGTGCGTCTGGGTCGGCACAGCCTGATCTACGGCGAAAGTCTGTTCTACGGCGGCAACGGGATTGCCAATGCCCAGGGCCCGACCGACGTGGTCAAGTTGCTCAGCGTGCCGGGGACCCAGTTCAAGGAGATTCTGCGTCCGGTCAATCAGGTCTCCGGGCAGTTGCAGATCAACCCACAGTTGTCGGTGGGCGCCTACTACCAGTTCGAGTGGGAGCGCTCCAATCTGCCCGGCGCCGGCAGTTACCTGAGTGATGTCGATGCCATCGGTTACGGCAGCGGTTCACTGCGTGAGGTGTTTGGCAACGACACCGTGAATGGCGGCGATCTGAAACCGAGGAACTCGGGGCAGGGCGGTATGCAGATTCGCTTCAAACCGACCGGGACCGAACTGGAACTGGGATTCTACGCCGCGCAGTATCACGACAAAGCCCCGATCGGCCTGTATGCCTACCTCGATGGTGCGGCCGCGGCAGCCACCGGGTTGCCGATCCTGAGTTCCTATCGTCAGGTCTACGCCGAAGATATTAAGACTGCCGGCGTCAGCTTCTCCACTGCCTATGGGCCGTTCAACTTTGCCGGTGAAACCTCCGTGCGCTGGAATGCGCCGCTCGTGAGCAATCTGCAAGTGGTGACACCGGGCACGGATGCAGATGGCGGCGACAACTCGCTGTTTGCTCGGGGAAAAACCGCGCACGCCAACCTGTCGGCGATTTACCTGTTGTCACCGACGGCTTTCTGGGACGGCGGCTCGGCACTGGCCGAACTGGCCTGGAACCGAACCCTGAGCATCACCGAGAACGCCGCGGCCCTGGATTCCAATACGACCCGCGATGCGACGGCGTTACGCGTGTTGGTGGAGCCGGCGTACTTCCAGATTGTCGACGGGATCGACCTGACCGTGCCGATTGGCATGGGCGTGGTGCTCGACGGGCGCTCGTCGGCCGTCAACAAATCGGGCTTCGGCAATACCCATTCCGGCGACTGGAGTGTCGGGCTCAAGGCCACTTATCTGCAGCGCTGGGATGTTGGCCTCAACTACGTGAACTTCTTCGGTGCGCCAAAAGCCGGGCTGCGCGAGGACGGGAATTTCAGCTACGGGCAGTCGCTGGCCGACCGCGACTTCGTCTCGCTCTACGTGAAAACCTCATTCTAAAAAGGTGGATTCGCCATGCAGAACAAAGCATTTCTCAACACGTGCGTCCTCACCCTGGCTCTGGCCGGCATGAGCCTGACACAGGCAGCGGTATCGCCTGAGAAGGCTGCAAGTCTGAAGTCCGGACTGACGCCCCTTGGCGGTGAGCGAGCCGGCAACGCCGATGGCAGCATCCCGGCCTGGGACGGTGGTTACACCAAGGTCGCACCCGGCTACAAGCCGGGTGATAAACGTCCCGATCCATTCGCCGGCGAGAAACCGCTGTACTCGATCAAGGCCTCGAACATGGAGCAGTACGCCAGCGAGCTGGCCGAAGGTACCAAGGTCTTGTTGAAGAAATACCCGGACTACCGGCTGGATGTTTACCCGACCCATCGCTCGGCAGCAGCCCCGCAATGGGTCTATGACAACACCGCCAAGAATGCCGTCCGCGCCACGCTGGACGTTGAGACCGAGAAAGTCGTCAGCGCCTATGGCGGCATCCCGTTCCCGATTCCGGACAACGGCGCGCAAGTACTGTGGAACTACCGGCTGTCCTGGCAGGGTGGCGATACCATCAGTTCGCCTTTCGACACCTGGCTGATGACGGCGGGCGGCAAGAAAGTCCAGGCGACCCGTGCCCAGTACACCTACCAGTTTCCCTACTACGTCGAAAACGGCAGCCCGGAAAATTTTTCCGGCAAATACCTGATTGGCAAACTGTTGACCGAACTGCCGTCGTCCAAGGCCGGTGAAGGCCTGATGACCCATTGGGACCTGGACCCGGCCAACCGTGCGGCCTGGCAGTACCTGGTTGGCCAGCGCCGGGTGCGTCGGGCGCCGAACATCGCCTACGACACCCCGGACTTCGTCACCTCCGGGGTCGGTCTGTTCGACGAAGCGTTCATGCTGTTCGGGCCCACCGATCGCTACGACCTCAAGCTGATGGGCAAGAAAGAACTGATCGTCGCCTACAACAACAACCGCGCCGGCCTGGCCAAGAGCGACGATTTGGTCAAACAGAACTTCCTCAATCCCGATCTGGTGCGCTGGGAGAAGCATCGGGTCTGGGTGGTCGAGGCCACGCTTAAATCCGGCAAACGCCATGTGGTGCCGCGTCGCACCTATTACATCGACGAGGACTCCTGGCAGATCCTGATGGCCGACGGGTATGACGCCCAAGGCAAACTGGGACGCCAGATGTATTCGCTGACGTTGCTGGCACCTGACCTGCCGGCGCTCACCGCACAGGTCATGTGGGGCAGCTACAACCTCGACACCGGCGCCTACTTCCTCAACTCATCGAGCAATGATCTGGCGGTTCAGTACCAGAAAGTCGCGAAGCCTTCGGCCTCTTACTTCACGCCGGATGCCATGGCCAACGAAAACATGCGTTGAACCATGGGGGGCCGTGACGGGCGAAAAACTCGTCGCGGTCGCGAGCGATTTTCCAAGCGGGATAAAGACATGAACGTTGAAAAAATCTTTGCGAGTTTTGGCCAGCGATGGGGTGTCTGCGCCCTGGCGTTGTGTCTGTTGGCGAGCACGTCCATTGCTGCGCAGGCCGCGACGTTCGCGGTGTTGCAGCAGCCGGCGTTGCCGACGGCCAAGGCCCAGCGCGCGGTATTGCTCGGGTTGGCCCGGGCCGGGGAGCGCTTGGTGGCGGTCGGAGAGCGGGGCATCGTGCTGCTCTCGGACGATTCGGGGAAAAGTTGGCGCCAGGCCAGTGTGCCGGTCAGCGTCAGCCTGACAGCGGTGCAATTCGTCGACGCCGAGCAGGGGTGGGCGGTGGGGCATCTGGGTGTCGTACTGCACAGCGAGGATGGCGGTGAAACCTGGCACAAACAGCTCGACGGTGAAGGTGCCGCCAAGCTGGCGGTGCAGGCTGCGCAGCGCAATGCCGATCAACCGGGCGGTGCCAGCAATCTGGAACAGGCACGGCATTTATTGAGCGATGGACCGGACAAGCCGTTTCTCGACCTGTACTTCAGTGACCGGCTGCATGGCTACATCGTTGGCGCCTACAACCAGATCTACCGCACTGACGACGGCGGGCAAAACTGGCAACCCTGGATGCGACATGTGGACAATCCGCAGGGCCTGAACCTGTACGGCATCCGTGCCTCGGGCACTGACCTGCTGCTGGTGGGGGAGCGCGGTTTGCTGTTGCGTTCGAGCGATGCCGGGCATTCGTTCCAGGCCTTGAAGTCACCTTATGAAGGCAGCTTTTTCGGTCTGCTCGGCACCCGCAGTGGAGCCTTGATTGCCTATGGTTTGCGCGGCAACGCATGGTGGTCCGATGACCGTGGGAACCGTTGGCGGCGCCTCGACACTGGCGTCGACTCAACGTTGGCGAGCGCCATCGAGCTGTGTGACGGCAGCCTGCTGATGGTCAGCCAGAGCGGCGAGCTCTTGTTCAGCCATGACCAGGGTCGCAGCTTCGACAAGCGTCAGAGCCGCAGCGGTTCGACGGTCGCAGCCTTGCAGCAGGCGGCCGACGGCAGTCTGACCAGCGTCGGTTTGAGTGGCGTGGCCGCTGACCAGGATCCGCGGGCATCCGGCAAACCTTGAAACCTCACGGTGTAGCGCTATCGGGCCGAGGCCCGCGCAACAGGAGTCAGACTTGAAAGACGACAAAACCCAAACCGTGATCGGCCGCCTGGAAGACTTTGACCAGGCTTCGGGCAACTTCGCCGAGCGGGCGATCTTCAACCATCGACCGCTAGTGATCCTGCTGTGTCTGTTGGTGACTCTGCTGCTCGGCTGGCAAGCCACGCGCATCGGCATCAACGCCAGCTATGAGAAGACCATCCCGACCGGCCACCCCTATGTTGCCAACTTCCTGGAGAATCGCAGCGAGTTGAGCGGCCTGGGCAACTCACTGCGCATCGCCGTTGAAGTCAAGCAGGGCAGCATCTTCACCAACGACTACCTCGACACCCTGGCCAGGCTCAACGATGAGCTCTATCTGCTGCCGGGTGTCGACCGGCCTTACATGAAGTCGTTATGGACCCCGACCACGCGCTGGACCGCGGTGACGGAAGAGGGCCTCGATGGCGGTACGGTGATCCCCGACGACTACGATGGTTCTGCCGCCAGTATCGAACAGGTGCGGACCAACGTCGCCCGTTCTGGCGAGGTCGGCCAGTTGGTGGCCGGCAACTTCAAGTCCAGTGTGATCTTCGTGCCCTTGCTCGAAAACAGTCCGCAGACCGGCAAGGCCCTGGACTACGGCGAGTTTTCCCGGCAACTGGAAGCCCTGCGGGACAAGTACCAGACCGATGATCTGCGGATTCACATCACCGGCTTTACCAAAATCGTCGGTGATCTGATCGAGGGGTTGACCCAGGTACTGTTGTTTTTCGTGGTGGCGGTACTGGTGACCGTGGTGGTGCTCTATGGCTACACCCGTTGCGCGCGCAGCACCTTGGTGGTGGTGACGTGTTCGCTGGTGGCAGTGCTCTGGCAGCTTGGTCTGCTCGCCATTCTCGGTTATGAACTGGACCCTTACTCGGCGTTGGTGCCGTTTCTGGTGTTCGCCATCGGCATGAGCCATGGCGCACAGAAGATGAACGGCATCATGCAGGACGTCGGTCGAGGCACCCACCGGGTGGTGGCCGCGCGTTATACCTTTCGCCGATTGTTCGCCGCCGGCATGACCGCGTTGCTCTGTGATGCGGTGGGCTTCGCGGTGTTGCTGCTGATCAACATTCGGGTGATCCAGGACCTGGCGATCACCGCCAGCCTTGGTGTGGCGGTGCTGATCTTCACCAACCTGATTCTGCTGCCGATCCTGCTCAGCTATATCGGTGTCAGCCCGGCAGCGGCGCAACGCAGCCTGAGTTCGGAAACCGCCGAACTGCAGGCGCAGATCAAGCATCCGTTGTGGCGTTTTCTCGATCTGTTTACCCAACGGCGCTGGGCCATTGGCGCCATGCTGGGCGGCCTGTTGCTGGCCGCGTTCGGGTTTGCCGTGAGCCTGCACCTGAAGATCGGCGATCTCGATCCCGGCGCGCCGGAGTTGCGGGCTGACTCGCGCTACAACCGCGATGCGCTGTTCATGACCCGCAACTATGCGGCCAGCTCGGATATTTTCGTGGTCATGATCAAGACCCCGGAAGATCAGTGCACTCGCTACGCCAGTCTGTCCGCGGTGGATGCGCTGGCCTGGCGGCTGGAGCAACTGCCAGGCGTGGAGTCGACCACCTCCATGGCGGCGCTGAGCAAGATCGCCACGGCCGGTTACAACGAAGGAAACTTCAAATGGTATGAGCTGATCCCCAATGACGGCGCGTTGGGTGCGGTGCAGACCCGAGCGCCGCGAGAGCTGTTCAATCAGGGCTGCTCGATGCTGTCACTGTACGTTTACCTGGCCGATCACAAGGCCGATACCCTGAACCGAGTGGTGGAGGCCAGCGAGAAATTTATCACTGAACATCAGGTACCAGAGGTCAAATTCATGCTGGCCGCGGGCAGTGCCGGGATCGAAGCCGCGACCAATATCGTGGTGAAAAAATCCATGCACGAGATGTTGTTCTGGGTCTACGGTGCGGTCAGCCTGTTATGCCTGCTGACCTTCCGGAGCTGGCGCGCAACCCTCTGCGCGATGCTGCCGCTGATGCTCACCTCGATTCTTTGCGAGGCGCTGATGGTGAGTCTGGGCATGGGAGTGAAAGTGGCGACACTGCCGGTGATAGCGCTCGGCGTGGGCATCGGCATCGACTACGCGCTCTATGTCTTGAGCGTGATCCTCGCTCGAATGCGTGCCGGTGACACCTTGGCTCAAGCCTATTATCAGGCGCTGCTGTTCACCGGCAAGGTGGTGTTGCTGACCGGCATGACGCTGGCGGTCGCGGTGTCGACCTGGGCCTTCTCGCCGATCAAGTTCCAGGCCGACATGGGCATCCTGCTGGCCTTCATGTTCCTGGTGAACATGCTCGGCGCCTTGATCCTGCTGCCGGCACTGGCCTGGCTGTTGCTGCCGCAGAAGGTCTTCGCAAAAAAGCCTGAAACGAGGCTGCTTACGCAGTTGGTCAAGGAGAGCTGAAGGGCTCCGCAAGGAGGTACACCAGCACAACGGCCCGGGAACATCCGGGCCGTGAACGCTTGGGTGGCGCCAGGCTTTAAGAAAGGTATGAGTCGTTGAATGAACGAGCCCTATGAAAGACCTGATGACAGCAAATCCAACCCACTGCGCTCCTGTCGTACCATTGGAAAAGCTCAGTGAGGGTACACATAGAGGTACAAAAATTTTCGATTTTAAAAATTTCCTTTATTTTCAGTGACAAAGAGGAAGGTTCGATTCCTGCTTCGCCATCTTAAATCAAGGGTTTGCGAGCGAAAGCTGATGCAAACCCTTGTTTGTTTCTGGTCCGCTATTTTGAGTTGACCACGGCTATTGATCCCGGCCGCTAGCCCCTGGAGCAGCGCCGCGTCGATCTTCGCCAGCAGGGTTGCCGGTATCGACAAGCCTTCTCTCTACCAAGACATTTTGAAGGGCCTGGCGGGCTGCAGCGTCTAGCTGGTCCTCTCTCTCCTTGAGTTCAAGCAAGATTGGGCTGGACCAGGTGCGATAGGTTTTCTCGGTATCTCGAATTGATGTCATCTGTCCCCTCCTTGATGAGTGACCGCCAACACCGTCGGCGCAATTTTGGTTCGATAGAACCCTAGTCGAGAAATCTGTTTGCCGCCAAAAATGGCGGGATGCCAGGGGCAGTATCGAAGAGGCGTTGGGTGCAGTCGAGGACGCGCAAGGATTGCAAGCAGCCTATTCGGAGCTGCTCGATCAGTATTACGAGATCGTTTTTGCTACACCGGCGATGCGTGATATCTGGTCCGGGATGCAGGCAGACAAACAGCTCATGGCGTTGGAGCTGCAGGAGAGTCGTATTGCGGGCGGGTTATTGGCTGATGCGATGCTTCGGGTATTCCCCGACAGCGATGCGTTGCGGGTTCGGGAATCTGCGTTTCTGATCTGGCATCTGGGGGAGGCGACGATGCGGCTGTCCATCACCTGTGCACCCGAGGAGGGGCGTGGTCTGGTCGAAGCCTTCAAGCGCATGTCGTTGCTGGAAATCATGGCGCCAGCGGCCGGATCGAGTGAATTCGATTCAGCCGCCGAAGCTGTCAGTTAAACGAAAGGTTGACCGGTAAAACCACGAGGCAATCGTTGCAGTCCTTCCATTGCGGTGAGCCGTTCGACCCAAGCCGCGCGCCAGTCATTGGCTGTATGCGTAACTTTGGCTTTGCGTGCGGCGCGGCGTGCAGCGTTGCGCTGGTCTTTGCGCGCATCCTTGAACGCGTCGGTGTTGCGGCAGCTTCTGCATTTCACCCGGGTAAGTTCGCTGGTTGAAACGAGTTTGCTGCCTTTGTGACCGCAGGCCAGATGCCCGCCGACTTTGAAGTGAGTAACCATCAGACGCCTCCTTCGTGACGTGTGATCGTTTGACCTCCGCCGTACGGTGACGTTCGTTGCCTGCGTAATGGGCAAAAAAAAGGCCCGCATGCGGGCGGGCCAGGGAGATTCTTCAAAGGAGTCCGGTCAATCTAGAGCCTGAGATGTGAATGCAGTGTGAAACAGATCGCGCAGCCATAAAAAAGCCCAGCGTCAGGCTGGGTTGGGGATGTAGCAGGAAGCGTTCAGGCAAGGACGCACCCGGTGACGATAAGGTCGCCGTTTATGCGTCCTGAATCAGGCCGTGTCCTTGAGGATGTCCAGATCGAATCATCTGAACCGCGGCAGGGGCGGGTCGACAGGTTTGAGCGACGACAGCGTATTGCGAATCAGTGGCGTGTCCTTCTCGATGTCGTTCAGACGATCACGGATTCTGAGGGCCGTCGGGTGCCCGCCTTGATGATCGACCCAGTCGGCGATTTCCTTGCATGCCGCTGCCAGGCGAGCCTGACGGGAGTCGAGCAGGGTGAGCAGGGTGGTGATGGACTCTTTTTCGGACATGGCAAACACCTCCGTTCAAGAAACCTTTAATTGGCAGCAAAAAGCCCGCGGGGGAGCGAGCTGTCTGCCGATGGGGTCGCTAATCCTTCAGCTTTTTTCAGTATAGACCCGTGAAAGGCAGGTAGCATCAGCCTTCTCGGACCGTCACTTGCGACCTGGCATTGAGCTGCCGGCATTCACGCCGGGCGTCCTCTTCATGGTCGAAACCGTCACCGATGAAGCCACGGGTTCGAGTATCGGCGATGCGATACCAGACAGCGGCATCGGGTGGTGGATGGTTGGTATCTCCGGCTCGGCGGCCATAGATGATGATCTTGTTGCAACGCTTCACAACGAAAATGTCTTCCATGGCCTCACCACAGCTAATTCAGGTTCACAACAACTATAGAAGTCATTTGCGATCGTGCAAAAAATAGACAGGTCAGTTCGTCGCTTCAACGGTTGCGAGCATCTTCTCCAAAAACACCGCAAGCCCGACTTCCTCTGCCCTGAGCCCTTTGCGCGCTCGTGGCCTGGGCAGCTCAGCCAACGCCCCCAAAAGAAAACCATCGAGCACCGCCGGGTGGATGTAGCACTTGCGGCAGACTGCCGGAGTGTTACCCAATTGCTTGGCAACGTTCTTGACCATCTCCACCACATGCCGCTTGGCATCCGACTCCGGCTCCCACTGCAGTTCACGCAAAACCGCCAACGCCAACGCGCTGCCGGCCCAGGTTCGGTAGTCCTTGGCAGTGAAGTCGGCACCGGTGAGGGTTTGCAGGTAGGCGTTGACGTCGGAGGAGCTGACGGTGTGCCGCTCACCGTTTTCATCCAGGTACTGAAACAGGTTTTGTCCGGGAATTTCCAGGCAACGTTTGATAATCCGCGCCAGGCGTCGGTCTTTCACGGTGATCTGGTGCTCGACGCCGCTCTTGCCGCGAAACTGGAACAGGATCGCGTTGCCGTTGACCTCGACGTGACGGTTGCGCAGGGTGGTCAGGCCGTAGGAGCGGTTGTCCCGAGCGTACTGGGTGTTGCCGACCCGGATCAGCGTCGCATCAAGCAAGGTGATGACCGTGGCCATGACTTTGTCGCGACTGAAGCCGGGAGCCGCCAACAGAGTTTCAAGCTGTTTGCGCAGTTTCGGCAGCGCCAGCCCAAAGTCCCGCAAACGTGAGTACTTGTCGGCATCGCGCACTTCTCGCCAGCGCGGGTGATAACGGTATTGCTTGCGGCCTCGGGCATCACGACCGGTGGCTTGCAGATGGCCGCGCGGGTCTGCGCAGATCCATACATCGGTGTAGGCCGGGGGCACGGCGAGGGCATTGATGCGTTTGATTTCGTCTTGATCGGTGATGCGTTGACCTGCCGGGTCGAAGTAGCAGAACTTGCCGCGCAGTTTCTTGCGGGTGATACCGGGCTGGGTGTCATCGACGTAATGCAGGTCGGATGGCAGTGCATCGGGCAGCGCGGTATCGGGCATGACGGTAGTCCTTGGCGAGGGAGCAGGGGCCGTTACAGCCATTGACCGCACGCCGTTGCAGTCGTGCCAGCGGATTTATGCCAGCACCGCCACCGCCTTGATCTGTGCCCAGAGTTGCTGGCCGGGGTGCACGCCCAATTGGTCCCGGGAGTAGCGAGTGATTCGCGCCAGCAGCGGTGTGCCGCCCGCGTCCAGGCGGATCAGCACGTGGGCGGCGTTGTCCGCGCCCATTTCACTGATCACGGTGACCGGCAGGCGATTGAGGATGCTGCTGTGCTCGACGCTTTGCAGGCTCAGGCTGACATCCCGCGCCTGAACCTTGCAGCGCAGCGCCTGACCCGGGGTCATCGGTGAGTGAGTTACGCGAATGTTCAGGGTCGTGTTCAGCAGTTGCAGGGTCAGCAACTGATAGTCGGCGTCATAGGCACTGACGTGCCCCTCGATCACCACGCCGGCGTCGTCGCCCAGTGCCAGGGGCAGGTCGAGGCGGGCCAGCGTTTCGCCAATAGCGCCGCTGGCCAACGCTTTACCTTCACTCAGCAAGACGATGTGATCGGCCAATCGCGCCACTTCATCCTGGGAATGGCTGACGTACAGCACCGGGATGTCCAGTTCATCGTGCAGTCGTTGCAGGTAAGGCAGGATTTCGTTTTTGCGTTGGCTATCCAACGCCGCCAGCGGCTCGTCCATCAGCAACAGTTTCGGGCTGGTGAGCAGGGCGCGCGCGATGCCGACCCGCTGCCGTTCACCGCCGGAAAGGTGCTGCGGATGCCGATCCAGCAAATGGCCGATCCCGAGCAGTTCAGTCGCGTGTGCCATATCGACCCGCCGCTGTGGGCGAGGGATGCGCTTGAGACCGAACTGCAGATTGGCCAGCACCGACAGATGGGGAAACAGGCTGGCTTCCTGGAAGACGTAACCCAGCGCACGTTTGTGTGGCGGCACGAAAATCTTCTTGTCGCTGTCCTGCCAGACTTCATCGTTGACCTGGATGAAACCCTGCTCGGCCTTCTCCAGGCCAGCAATGCAGCGCAGGCAGGTGGTCTTGCCCGAACCGGAATGACCGTAAAGGGCGGTGACGCCGCGGCCGGGCAATTGCAGATCCACTTCCAGGGCGAACCCTGAATACTTCAGTTTCAGACGCGTATGAATCATCGATCAGCTCCAGCCCGCTTTGGTTTTACGGCTGGAGTAGAGCGCCAGCAACACAATAAAGGAGAACACCAGCATCGCCCCGGCCAGCCAATGGGCCTGGGCGTATTCCATGGCTTCGACGTGATCGTAGATCTGCACCGAGACCACGCGGGTCTTGTCGGGAATATTGCCGCCGATCATCAGCACCACGCCGAACTCACCCACGGTGTGGGCAAAACCGAGAATGGCAGCGGTGATGAAACCGGGGCGGGCCAGCGGCAGGATCACGCTGAAAAACGTGTCCCAGGGATTGGCGCGTAAGGTCGCGGCCACTTCCAATGGGCGAGTGCCGATGGCAGAAAAAGCGTTTTGCAGTGGCTGGACCACGAACGGCATCGAGTAGAGCACCGAGCCGATCACTAACCCAGCAAAACTGAAGGTGAGGGTGCCGAGCCCCAGTGATTGGGTGAAGTGGCCGATAAACCCGTTAGGGCCGAGCGCCAGCAACAGATAAAAGCCAATCACCGTCGGCGGCAGCACCAGGGGCAGGGCGACGACCGCCCCGACCGGGCCGCGCAACCACGAGCGGGTGCGCGACAACCACAACGCAATCGGAGTGCCGATGACCAGCAGGATAACCGTCGTCAGCGACGCCAGTTTCAGGGTCAGCCAGATGGCGGAAAAGTCGGCACTCGATAGCGTCATTTAGAGTTGGTAACCGTAGGATTTGATGACTGCGGCGGCTTTCGGGCCTTTGAGGTACTCAACCAGAGCCTTGGCAGCCGGGTTGTCCTTACCCTTGTTGAGGATTACCGCATCTTGTTTGATCGGGTCGTGCATGTCGGCTGGAACGATCCAGGCCGAGCCGCCGGTGACTTTGCCGTCTTTGTAGATCTGCGACAAGGCCACAAAACCCAGTTCGGCGTTACCGGTGGAGACGAATTGGTAGGCCTGGGTGATGTTCTGGCCTTCAACGATCTTGGTTTTGACCTTGTCGGTCAGGCCCAGCGTGGCCAGCACCTGAGTAGCGGCCAGACCGTAAGGCGCCGCTTTCGGGTTGGCGATGGACAGATGCTGATACTGGTTGTCGCTCAACACTTTGCCCTTGGCATCGACGTAACCTTCTTTCGCCGACCACAGCGCCAGGGTGCCGACGGCGTAGGTGAAGCGCGAGCCCTTGACCGTGTCACCTTCGGTTTCGAGTTTTTGCGGGGTGGTGTCGTCCGCCGAGAGGAACACTTCGAACGGTGCGCCGTTCTTGATCTGGGTATAGAACTGGCCGGTGGCACCAAAGGAGGTGACCAGTTTATGCCCGGTGTCTTTTTCGAAATCGGCGGCGATCGCCTGAATCGGTGCAGTGAAGTTGGCGGCGACGGCGACCTGGACTTCGTCCGCCTGGGCGGACCCGAAAGCGAACACTGCCAGCAGGGTTGCCAGGCAGGTGGGGGCAAAACGTGAGGCACGAATGGTCATGAAACGGCTCCGTGGTAGGCAAGTGCAGCGAGGGGGGGTAAACGCTATATAGCGGAATATATAGCGAAATGCCTGCAAACGGAATGTGTTGGATGCGCGTTATTGAGGCCACGCTGAACCTTTAGCAGCTGGTGCAGCCTGCGTTCGGCTGCGCAGCGGTCGTAAAACCAGACACCGCGGTCTTTCAGGCTAACCGTGGCAGCTGGATTTACGACTGCTGCGCAGCCGAACGCAGCCTTCGGCAGCTGCTACACGGACGTGCGTTACCGACCCACCAATTTCGCCAATCCTTCCTCAGCCAGGCGCCGGGTCAGTTCACCCGTGGTCATTTCAACGCCCAGCGTGAATGCCTGACCCGCCCAGAGATTGCTGAAATCCGCTTCTCCCTTGGCCCGCAATGGCATCAGCGCACCACCCGCCAGCGGGAAGGCTGGTGCGTTGGCGCTCATCGGCCCGAGTTCGCGCATCACCCGATTGAGAATTCCGCGCGCTGGGCGTCCGGTGAAAATGTTAGTGACGGCTGTCTCACTTTCCTTGGCGGTGCGCAACGCCTTGTGATGAGACGCGCTGACCTTGGCCTCTGGCGTGAACAAGTACGCCGTGCCCACTTGCACCGCCGAAGCCCCCAACAGGAAGGCCGCCGCGACGCCTCGTGCATCGGCAATCCCGCCGGCAGCAATCACCGGCACTTTCACTGCATCGACAATCTGCGGCACCAGCGCAAAGAGGCCCACCTGGCTGCTCAGATCATCACTGAGAAACATGCCCCGATGGCCACCGGCTTCGTACCCCATGGCGATGATCGCGTCACAGCCCTGCTGTTCGAGCCAGATGGCCTCTTCGACAGTGGTGGCCGATGAGAGAATTTTCGCTCCAGTGGCTTTCACGCGGTCCAGCAGGGACCTTTCCGGCAGACCGAAGTGGAAACTCACGACTTCGGGGCGAAACTCTTCGACCACTTCGCAGGCCGCGTTATCGAACGGTGCTCGATTGGACACCGGCGTCGGCGCGTCGAAGTCCACGCCAAGTTCCCGGTAATAGGGTTCCAGCAGATTCTTCCAGTCTCGAGCGCGTTGCTCATCGGCGGCGGGAGTTTGATGGCAGAAGTAGTTGACGTTAATCGGGCGCTGAGTGTGTTGACGAATCGTTTTCAGTTCCTCGCGCAACTGATCGATGCTCAACATGGCGGCAGGCATCGAGCCCAGGCCGCCAGCGTTACTGGCTGCGATAACCATGGCCGAACCGGTCGCGCCGGCCATGGGCGCCTGGATGATCGGCAGCTCAATGCCAAGCAGGTCAAGAATGCGGGTATCTGGCCATTTGCTCATTTGAGGGGTTCTCCGACGTCATAACAGGGCAGGGACGGTAGGACCGTTTTTGTATCAGTTATGACGGACATAAGGCCAGTCGAGTTTTCGTTTCGTATGCCACTCTTGGCTTAAAGTCGAGTACGGTGAAATGTTGCTATGTGTTATTTCAACTGCACAACAACTCAGTGATTCCATCTGGAGGCAGCAATGTTCCAAGGCATATTGATCGACAAAGACGACAGCGGGTACCGGGCCACACTGCAAGAGATCAATGACGATCAACTGCCCGAGGGCGATGTGACGGTGCGTGTGGCGTACAGCACGCTGAACTTCAAGGATGGCCTGGCGATCACCGGCAGCAGCCCGGTGGTGCGAAAATTCCCGATGGTGCCGGGGATCGATCTGGCGGGTACTGTCGAAGTCAGTGGGCATCCGGACTACAAGGTCGGTGATCAGGTCGTACTCAATGGCTGGGGTGTTGGCGAAGGACATTGGGGCGGACTGGCGCAGAAGGCTCGCTTGAACGGCGACTGGTTGATTCCGCTACCCAAGGCATTCACCACGGCGCAAGCGATGGCCATCGGCACGGCGGGTTACACGGCGATGCTGAGCATCCTGGCGCTGGAACATAATGGCGTGACGCCCGATCAAGGCGAAGTATTGGTCACCGGCGCCAATGGCGGTGTAGGCAGTTTCGCCATCGCACTGCTGAGCAAGCTCGGCTATCGGGTGGTCGCGTCCACTGGCCGCACCTCCGAACACGATTACCTCAAACAACTCGGCGCCAGCGAAATCATCGACCGCGCCACACTGTCCGAGCCGGGCAAACCCTTGGCCAAGGAGCGTTGGGCGGCGGTCATCGACTCGGTCGGCAGCCACACGTTGGCCAATGCCTGTGCCAGCACGAAGGCCAACGGCACTGTCGCCGCGTGTGGCCTGGCGCAAGGCATGGACTTCCCGGCTTCAGTCGCACCGTTCATTTTGCGCGGTGTGACCCTGGCCGGGATCAACAGCGTGACTCAGCCCAAAGCCAAGCGGATACTGGCCTGGAATCGTCTGGCCAAGGATCTAGACTTCACCTTGCTGCCGCTGATCAGCCACGAAATCGGCTTGAGCGAAGTGATCGAGGCTGCACCGCGATTGCTCGCCGGTCAATTGCGTGGGCGGGTGGTGGTCGACGTCAATCGTTGACTGTCTCACCGCCATTCAAACAGACAAACGACAGAGACAAGGACTATCGACCATGGATGTAAAGCAGCGTGAAGTGCGGCCCTTTAGCGTCTCGGGCCTGCAAGTGCGCACCTGCAATGCCGCAGAGCATCAACCAGACACTGCGCGCATCGGCCCGATGTGGGAACAATTCTTCGTTGAGGACATCTTCGACAAGATCCCCCACAAACAGCCGGATTCCTTTATGTACGGCGTCTATTCCAACTACGAGTCCGACGCTTCGGGCCACTTCGATGTGACCGCGGGGGTGGCGGTCACCGCACCCTCGGAGGACTTTCCCCAGGTTCAGGTGGAGGGAGGCGAATACCTGGTGTTCAGCGCCAAAGGGCCGATGCCGGACAGTGTCATTCAGACGTGGGGCCTGATCTGGGCCTACTTTAAGGACAACCCGCAGGTTTGCCGCTCGTTCGCCACAGACTTCGAGGTCTATACCAGTCCGGATTCAGTGTCGGTCTATATCGGCATTCAGGACTCAGACGGGTTTTCGCGCTCAAGCAACTGACGCTTGCGTTCCACACCCCAGCGATAGCCCGACAGGTTGCCGTCGCTGCGCACCACGCGGTGGCACGGAATCGCCACTGCCAGGTTGTTCGCGCCGCAGGCTTGAGCCACGGCGCGCATCGCTTTTGGCGCGCCGATTCGCTGAGCGATATCGGCGTAGCTGGCGGTGCAGCCGGCGGGAATCTCCCGCAGGGCTTGCCAGACCCGTTCTTGAAAAGCGGTACCACGAACATCCAGCGGCAAGTCCAGGCCCAGGGCCGGCGCTTCGATAAAACCAACCACCTTGGCGATCAGTTGCTCGAACGTGTGATCGGCGCCAATCAGATTCGCACGTCGAAACTTGTCCTGCAGATCGCAGACCAGTTGGTGCGGGTCATCGCCCAGCAGGATCGCGCAAACACCACGCTCACTCTGCGCCACCAGAATCGCTCCCAGGGAACATTGGCCGACGGCAAAACGAATGTCGTTGTTCTGACCGGCGGCGCGGTAATCACCGGGTTTCATGCCCAATAGCTGATCGGCGGCTTCATAGAAACGGCTGTTGGAGTTGAAGCCGGCGTCATACAGCGCGTCGGTCACCGAGTCTCCGTCCGCGAGACGCTCACGGACCCTGCGTGAACGATGGGCCGCGGCGTAACCCTTGGGTGTCAGACCGGTTACCGCTTTGAATACCCGATGGAAGTGAAAGCTACTGAGGCCCGCAGCAACAGCCAGCTCGCTCAGAACAGGCAGACTCTCCGCGGTTTCGATCTGGCGGCAAGCGGCCGCCACCGTCGCGGCATGTTGCGCGGCGACGTCGCTTTGATCTTTCGCGGCGCGTTTGCTGGGGCGATAACCCGCCGCCTGGGCTTGCTCGGCGGTGTCGAAGAACTCGACGTTCTGCGGTTTCGGCAAACGCGCCAGGCTGCTGGGGCGACAGTAAATGCCGGTGGTTTTCACCGCATACACAAACTGTCCGTCTGCCCGGGGATCACGCGCGACGACGGCGGCCCAGCGAGGATCGTTCTCGGTGGCAATCTTTGTCGAATGGCTTGTCATGGCTTCATGTCCGTTGATCCGTTTCATGCAGATTAACCAGCCGACGGGGTCGCTGCACCCCGGGTCTTGCGGTCGAATTCGAAGGCTTCATCCGGCGGTACGAAAGGTGAAGTTGATCCGTTGCTCACCCAGTCGCGGGTGTTGGCCGTCCTTGATCGGCAAGACCCCGTGATAACGCAAGCGATCCACGCCACCCCAGACCACAATGTCGCCATGCAACAGCGGCACTCGTTGGCTTTTATCGCTGCGCTCGAAGCCGCCGAACAGGAACATTGCCGGTAATCCCAAGGACACTGAAACAATGGGCGCTGCGTAGGAAACTTCGTCTTTATCCTGGTGCAATGACATCTTGGCCCCGGGAACATAGCGGTTGATCAGGCAGGAATCAGGCACGAAATCCACAAACCCTGCTTCCCGCGCCGCCGCTTGCGCCAGTTCGAGAAACACCTCGGGCATTTTCGGCCAGGGTTTTCCGGTCAGCGGATCATGGCGGGTATAGCGATAACCGCTGCGGTCGGTGGTCCAGCCCAGTGTGCCGCAACTGCTCAAGGCGACCGACATGGTAAAGCCCCCGGGCGTGATCATCTGCCGAAACGGTGCCGCCGCCAGAACCGCGTCCAGTGCGGGCAGCAACTGATCCAGCCAGGGCAGGGCAAAACCTCTGAGGACGCAAGACTGTTCGCCGATCCGATCGAGCCTGGGTTGCTGCTCGGGTTCCGCGTCGGCAAACAAGTCGAAGGTGATCGGGCTCATGGGGTCATAACGCATCGTGAAAGATGATTCCAAGGGTATGCCGTTTTCCACTGTGCAGGCGACTCACGCCGTGGCGCAGGGTGACCCGGTAATAGCCACGAACGCCTTTGACCGGCCGTTGGTTGACGGCAAAGATCAGCCCGTCGCCTTTCTTCAGACCAATGACCTGGGGGCGCGACTGCATCCGCGGGCGCTGTTCCGTCAGCACGAACTCGCCACCGGTGAAGTCGTCATCCGGCTCTGACAGCAGAATCGCCACTTGCAGTGGGAAGACGTGTTCGCCGTACAGGTCCTGATGCAAGCAGTTGTAGTCCTGCGGTCCATATTGCAGCAACAACGGTGTCGGGCGTTCCTGACCGGCGGCATGGCAGCGTTCGAGGAACGCTTCGTGGGTTTCAGGGAAACGGGTCGGCAGGTCCATCTGCTCGTACCAGCGATTGGCAATCGGCACCAATCGAGGATAGAGCGCACTGCGCAAACGGGTGACGACATCTGGCAGCGGGTATTTGAAGTATTTGTACTCGCCACGGCCAAAGCCGTGACGAGCCATGATTACTTGCGAGCGAAACGGTTCGGGGCGGGCATACAGAGCGCTGATTTCATCGCACGTCTCATGGCTTAAAAGCGACTGGATGATCGCGCAGCCATCCTGATCGAGTTGCTGTTCCAGCGCTTCCCAGTCCAGTCCATCGAGAGAACGCTCGCTCATCGCTGTGCCTCACGCTCCAGCAGTTGCCGTTTGCGCTCCAGCCCCCAACGGTAGCCGCCGAGGCTGCCATCCTGACGCAGCACCCGATGGCACGGCACGATCACCGCCAGCGGGTTCGCTCCGCAGGCATTGGCCACCGCCCGAAAAGCCGTGGGTTGCCCCAGTTGTCGGGCGATGTCCTGGTAGCTGGCGGTTTCACCTATCGGTATTTGTCGCAGGGCATTCCAGACTCGCCGTTGAAACACGCTGCCCGTCAGATCCAGCGGCAAATCCAGGGCGGAGTGCGGATCTTCGAGGTGGCGCAGGGTTTGCTCCAGCGCAGGCATCAAGCCTTCATCGCGCTGCGGTGCTTGTTGGCCGGGGAAGCGTCGCGAAAGATCGCGTTCCAGCATTGCCAGGTCATCACCGATCAGCAGCGCACACAAACCCTCGGCGCTGAATGCGAGCAGCAAGACGCCAAGGCTGGAAGTGCCGCTGATGAAGCGAATCGAGGAAGTAGACATGTTCTGACTCCTTAACCAAAGGTTGAGGTGGCCAGTCTAGGGAGCGAGGCTGGAGTGAACACTCCGGCGCTTGCGGTTGAATTCGAGAGGCGGGAGCAGACGTCCATGTTGTCGCTCCAGATCCCGTTACAACGCTTTGCTGACGCTTATTTCGCTGATGACGTCGTCGCTCGAACCATGAAGAGCATCCAGCGCGGCCTTGGCTTCTTCTTCGGTGCCGTTTTCAAGCTGGGCAAATTCGAAGCGACGCTCGCCATTGAGTTTGTATTTGATGACGTACTTGGTCGTTTGGGCCACGGTCATACCTGCTTGTCTTGGTGTTTGGGTGTCACTCAGCTCAGTTTCGTGCTGGAGCGGCGGATAATCTTGATGGTGTGAGTCAGGGTCGGTTTGCGAGTCACGCTGATCGGCCGGCGGTTGACCGTGTCGATGGTGATGTTCCAGAAACCGGTGCTCGGTGCAGTAATCCGGGCAGGGAAAGTGTCGAATGCTCCACCATGGTAAGTGTGGCGGCCGCCATTCTTGAAGCTGCGGAAATTGGCGTCGTTCATCAAGCGGATATTGCATGTTTGGGAGCATTGAATGACGACGATGTCGTCTTCGTTGAGGTGCTCGCGCTGGTGGATAAATTTCATGAGGCGCCTCCAGAAGGGCTTTTTCTACAAAATCAAAACGATAGCATGTGCGATTGGCGCAGTTTATCAGCCCGAACGGGTTATTATCCGGTCGTCGAGGCCTGCTTTGACAATTAAAAACAGTTATACGGAATTCTATGAGCGATAAACGCAGCAAGCCTCGGAGAAAAACAGCATTTGTACTGTCGGAGTGTCTTTATCGGAGGTGTTGTATGAAGTGGGGTGTACTGGTCCTGCCTATGGCGATAGCGATGAGTGGTTGTGCGAGTGTCGCGGAGATCAATCAGACGCTGCCGACCATGAGCGTGATTTCAGGCAAGAAGCCTCATGAGTACGCGCAATGCCTGACCGAAAAGCTGGCCAGCAGCCGGGGAGCCCTGCAAGTCGAGCCGCACAAGGACGGTATGCGAGTCATCGTTCCGCAGAAGTTTTCCTCGGGCCCGGCCGCTGTATTTGATATCGAAGACCGCTCCGGCGGCAGCAGCATCAAATTGCATGAGCGCATCTCCAATGTGCCGTTGCGCCCCATGGATGTACGCAATGCCGCTACGGCGTGCATTTCCGGCTGATAGACTGTCGCCCGTCAGCACCGATGCCGCCAAAGCCGCGCTTTGGCGGCATTGTCATTTCTGGAGTGAGCATGAAGCGAGAGCAGGTACGGGAGCGCCATGCAGAGGGTCACATCTCTGCCACCCACGTGATTCAGAATCCGGCGAATCCGGGAGAATGGATCGTGTTTTTCAAGAAAAGCGCCGGGCGCAGTTATTTTCTGGTGGATGAAAACGATGAAGTCGAATCCTTCAGTAGCCTCGATGAATTGATCGAGACGGTGCGCGGCCTCGGGATCAAGTTCGCCGAAATCCACATGTAGGGCAGGGCGCCTTACTTGCAGACCACCACGACGCTGCGGTTCTTGTAGTTGCCGACGTCGACACCCAGCGTCTTGTCGCTTTCCTTGGTCGAAGGTGTTCCGTCGGTACCGACGATCCGATAGCCGGTGCCGGCGCAAGAGGCATCGGCTTTTTCGTAGCAGGTCGCCCAGGAATTGGCTTCCCCGGAGCAGTCGATGGCCAGGCCTTGCTCGCCGTTGTTCAGGTAGGTTGTTTCGGAAGTGGCGCAGCCGCTCAGGGCCAGCGCCGCGATCAGTGGCAAAAATTTATTCATGTCGTTGTCGTCGTCAGGATGAAGGGGCTGAGCCTGTGACAGCGCTGGCATCAAAAGGTTATAGCGAATGGCCACTTGGTTGCAGGCAATCACAAAAAAGCCCTGCGCGAGCAGGGCTTGGGTCGAGTCGGGTGCTTCTCAGGACTTGTCCTTGCCGCGACGCTTCGGGGCTGGGTGTTCCAGCTCCAATACGGATGCCACTTCAATCGCCGACGCTTCGGTAGGGAAAGGCCCGGCGATATTCTCGCCGCTGGCACTGTCTACCCACCACTGGCCGTCTTTCGCCTGATTGATCAGGAACCCGTTGACACTTTTTGCTTCCGACATCTATCTGCCTCGTTGGCTGGTTCAATCGCGCAATGATAGCGCCAAATGCACTCAACGGGTGCTGATGGTGTAGGGTGGTTCGATTCGCGGCCGTGCAGATCTGATGGTCTGTGCTATCTATAAAGGCTGCGGAGCTATCTCGGGAACTATCCGCGAAAATATTTCTCTATGATGGCATCGGTTAGCCAGTGCGGGGCATTGTAAGGTGCACGCCGCCTGATTAGACTGCGCCGAAACTCGTACACACAGCCCTATCAAGGACTTATATGATCAAGAAATGCTTGTTCCCAGCAGCCGGTTACGGTACTCGCTTCCTGCCAGCGACTAAAGCCATGCCCAAAGAAATGCTGCCGGTGGTAAACAAGCCACTGATCCAGTACGGCGTCGAAGAAGCACTGGACGCTGGGTTGACCGAAATTTCCATCGTTACCGGTCGCGGTAAACGCGCTCTGGAAGACCACTTCGACATCAGCTACGAGCTGGAAAACCAGATCAAAGGCACCGACAAGGAAAAATACCTGGTCGGCATCCGTAAACTGTTGGACGAGTGCTCGTTCTCCTACACCCGTCAGACCGAAATGAAAGGTTTGGGCCACGCGATCCTGACTGGCCGCCCACTGATCGGTGACGAACCGTTCGCGGTAGTGCTGGCGGACGACTTGTGCGTCAACCTCGAAGGCGATGGCGTCCTGACCCAGATGGTCAAGCTGTACGAGCAGTATCGCTGCACCATCGTTGCGATCCAGGAAGTGGATCCGCAGGAAACCAACAAGTACGGCGTGATCGCCGGCGAGCTGATCGCTGATGATTTGTACCGCGTTCGCAACATGGTCGAAAAACCAGCCCCGGAAGACGCACCGTCGAACCTGGCGATCATCGGTCGTTACATCCTGACGCCGGATATTTTCGAGCTGATCAAACAAACCGAGCCAGGCAAAGGCGGCGAGATTCAAATCACCGACGCCCTGATGAAGCAGGCGAAAAACGGTTGCGTGATTGCCTACAAGTTCAAGGGCCAGCGTTTTGACTGCGGTGGCGCTGAAGGCTACATCGAGGCCACCAACTTCTGCTTCGAGAACTTCTACAAGACTGGCAAGGCTTACTGATAGCCTCTGACCCACTTGTATTGAAAAGCCACCTTCGGGTGGCTTTTTCATTTTCCGTCCCCATATCGATTGCAGCGCTTGCCCAGCGGACGTCTGCGGGTATGCTTGTGGACTGCCGAGGAGATTGAAAATGGCCTACGATTTTGACCTTTATGTGATTGGCGCCGGTTCCGGCGGTGTGCGGGCTGCGCGTTTTGCTGCCGGTTTTGGCGCGAAAGTGGCCGTGGCGGAGAGCCGCTATCTGGGCGGCACTTGTGTGAACGTCGGCTGTGTGCCGAAGAAGCTGCTGGTCTACGGCGCACACTTCGCCGAAGACTTCGAGCAGTCTTCGGGTTTTGGCTGGACACCGGGCGAAGCGAAATTCGATTGGGCGACGCTGATCGCCAACAAGGATCGCGAGATCAATCGCCTGAACGGCATCTATCGCAATCTGCTGGTTAACAGCGGCGTGACCTTGCATGAAGGCCACGCCAAAATCGTTGATCCGCACCAGGTCGAGATCAATGGCGAGCGCTATACCGCCAAGAACATTCTGATTGCTACGGGTGGATGGCCACAGATTCCGGAAATTCCGGGGCATGAGCACGCAATCAGTTCCAACCAGGCGTTCTTCCTCAAAGAACTGCCCAAACGCGTTCTGGTGGTAGGCGGTGGTTACATCGCCGTCGAGTTCGCCGGGATCTTCCACGGTCTGGGCGCCGACACCACGTTGCTTTATCGCGGTGAACTGTTTCTGCGCGGTTTCGACGGTGCGGTGCGCAAACACCTGCAAGAAGAGCTGACCAAGCGCGGCATGAACCTGCAATTCAACGCCGACATCGAACGTATCGACAAGCAGTCTGATGGCAGCCTGAAGGTGACCCTCAAGGACGGCCGTGAGCTGGAAGCGGATTGTGTGTTCTACGCCACCGGTCGACGTCCGATGCTCGACAATCTTGGGCTGGAAAACACCGGGGTCAAACTCGACAAGAAAGGTTTCGTCGAGGTCGACGAGCAGTATCAGACGGCTGAGCCGTCGATCCTGGCGCTTGGCGATGTGATCGGTCGGGTTCAGCTGACGCCGGTGGCGTTGGCCGAAGGCATGGCCGTTGCGCGTCGCTTGTTCAAGCCTGAGCAATATCGCCCGGTGGATTACAAGATGATCCCGACCGCAGTGTTCAGTTTGCCGAACATCGGCACGGTCGGTTTCACCGAGGAAGAGGCCCGGGAGGCCGGTCACGATGTGGTGATCTTCGAAAGCCGCTTCCGTCCAATGAAACTGACCCTGACCGAATGCCAGGAACGCACCTTGATGAAGCTGGTGGTGGACGCCAAGACCGACAAGGTTCTGGGCTGTCACATGGTCGGTCCGGAGGCTGGGGAAATTGTGCAGGGCTTGGCGATCGCCTTGAAGGCGGGTGCCACCAAGCGCGATTTCGATGAAACCATCGGCGTGCACCCAACTGCCGCCGAAGAGTTCGTCACCATGCGCACGCCGTTCGCGGGTTAATCGTCCTTTTGCGGCTCTGATGCGTCTGGCGCTGTCGCAATGACGGCCGCCAGGCGCACGCTCTCATCGAGGCTCGCCTGAGTCTTGAGCAACTCAATTTCCAGCGCTTTGTTTATCTGCGACTGCTCATCGACGCTCTGTTTCAACGACTGACTTTCCAGCAGGGCAGCGCGCAAGCGTTCCTGGAGGAGGGTGCGTTCGTTGTCGATACGGTTGACCTGTTCCAGTAGCTGATCCTGTCGAGCGTTGGTTTGCTTGAGTTGATCCTGCAGCAGGCTCAACTCTCTCAGGGTGCCACGGTTCTCCGTTAACAAACGCTCGTTGTCGCGGTGCAGTTGCGTGATCTCATCCTGGCGCACCAATGCGCTCTGCTGGGCCTGACGCAATTCCATCTGAATCTGATGCACCTGGCTTTCGTGGCGGCGTTGTTCCTGCTCGCGCTGTTCTTTGACAGCGTTGCGATAATGTTCCAGGGCGTCGCGAGCGTGCAGGTGTTTCTCTTCAAGGGAGCGGATCTGCTCTTCCTTGTCTTGCAAGCGTAACTCGAAATCGGCCAGCGCCTGGTTCAGGCCGGCGTTGCGGGTTTGCTCGGTCTGCAGCATGGCACCGGTTTCTTGCAGGGCCTCGGACTCTTGGGTCAGTGCCAGACTTTGAATCTCGTACTGCTGATGCAATTCGCCATTGGCTTGTTGAGCTTCCTTCAGCTGTATTTCCAACTCTTTTCGCTGCTGATCGAACTGCGCGCGGGCCTGATCGATGGGTTCTTGCGCCTGTTCCTTGAGGCGTTGCGCCAGGCGTGAGACCAAGCCTGCCAGCTCATCATCAATGGGCTCGGAAGGCATTTCGACGCGCTCGGCGCCGTCATCCAGCTCCTTCAAATAGCGATGAATCGTGGTTTTCGAGCCGGTATTGCCCATCTCGATCCGTACCGCGTCGATGCTGGGGTTTTCACCTCGGGCGAGAATTGCCAAACGTGCCGCTTGCACTACTGCTTTATTAACGCCGCCACGAGCCATGTGTTCTCCTACGATTTCGTACTGTGGTACATGCCACTTCAGTACACAATGTACCACGCCAGATGAAAACTTAAAATACGAGAAGTATTCATGCGGGATATACTGGTATTACCCCGTGTGATGAGCCCTGTGGCGCGTTTTCACCCGCCAGAGCGGTACGTTTTAGAGAGTTGAGCCGATGACTGAGCTGGATCGTTACCTGCAAGCCGCCACCCGCGACAACACCCGCCGCAGCTATCGGGCGGCTATCGAGCATTTCGAAGTCAGTTGGGGCGGTTTCCTGCCGGCGACCAGCGACAGCGTCGCGCGCTACCTCGTCGCTCATGCGGGTGTGCTGTCGATCAATACTTTGAAGTTGCGTTTGTCAGCACTGGCGCAATGGCACAACAGTCAGGGTTTTCCTGACCCCACCAAGGCGCCGGTGGTGCGCAAGGTCTTCAAGGGCATTCGCGCGCTGCACCCGGCTCAAGAAAAACAGGCCGAGCCGTTACAGCTTCAGCATCTGGAGCAAGTGGTTGCCTGGCTGGAGCAAGAAGCGCAAACCGCGAAAGCTGAACTCGATCAACCGGCTCTGTTGCGGGCCAGACGCGACAGGGCGCTGATCTTGTTGGGGTTCTGGCGCGGCTTTCGTAGCGATGAGTTGTGCCGGCTACAGATCGAGCACGTGCAAGCGGCTGCCGGCTCAGGCATCACGCTCTATTTGCCGCGAACCAAGAGCGACCGCGAGAACCTCGGCAAGACTTACCAGACGCCAGCGTTGCAGCGCCTGTGCCCGGTGCAGGCGTACATCGACTGGATCACCGAAGCCGCGTTGGTTCGCGGGCCGGTATTCCGAGGCATCGACCGTTGGGGCCACCTGAGCGAGGAGGGGCTGCACGCCAACAGCGTGATCCCGTTACTGCGCCAGGCGCTGGAACGTGCCGGCATCTCGGCCGAGCACTACACCAGCCACTCCTTGCGGCGCGGCTTTGCCACTTGGGCGCATCAGAGCGGTTGGGATTTGAAGTCGTTGATGAGTTACGTGGGCTGGAAGGATATGAAGTCCGCCATGCGCTATGTTGAAGCCAGCCCGTTTCTCGGGATGACACCGCTCGCGGAAAAAACCATTGGCGCTGCTAAGTAAGTTTTCTTCTATTAATACGTACCGCTAATAGCGAAAACCAATGAGCAGCATGAGCTTTGCCAATGAGCCATCCGGCAATCGAGTCGGTAGGATTCACTCCATCAACTTCTCAACCAAACTTTTCAACCCTGACGGAGAGTCATCGATGCCTATCATCAACAGCCAAGTTAAACCGTTCAAAGCTGACGCCTTTAAAAATGGCGACTTCGTAAAAGTGTCGGACGCTGACCTGAAAGGCAAGTGGTCTGTCGTGTTCTTCTACCCTGCCGACTTCACCTTCGTTTGCCCGACCGAACTGGAAGACCTGGCTGACAACTACGACGCGTTCCAGAAGCTGGGCGTCGAGATCTACAGCGTTTCCACCGATACCCACTTTGCTCACGCTGCCTGGCACAACACTTCGCCAGCCATCGGCAAAATCCAGTACACCATGATCGGCGACCCGACCCACGCCATCTCCCGCAACTTCGACGTACTGATCGAAGACGCTGGTCTGGCTGACCGTGGCACCTTCGTGATCAACCCTGAAGGCCAGATCAAAATCGTCGAACTGAACGATGGCGGCGTTGGCCGTGACGCTTCCGAGCTGCTGCGCAAAATCAAGGCTGCTCAGTACGTCGCTGCTCACCCAGGCCAGGTTTGCCCAGCCAAGTGGAAAGAAGGCGAGGCCACTCTGGCTCCGTCCCTGGACCTGGTCGGCAAGATCTAAGTCTGTGGATCGCATCATCAGGGCGGGTTTCCGCACCTAAGTAAGCTGCAACCGCCCAATAAAAACGCCCGGGCGAGATTCGCTCGGGCGTTTTTTTATGTCGGCTCTTTATGTCACTGCAAAAAAAGGAAATCGCCCGTATGTTGGACGCCAATCTTAAAGCCCAGTTGAAATCGTACCTGGAACGGGTCACCCAGCCGATCGAGATCATTGCCTCCCTCGACGACGGTGCGAAATCCCAGGAAATGCTCGCATTACTCAAAGACGTTGCCAGTCTTTCCAACCAGATTACGTTGCTCGACAACGGTGACGATGCACGTAAACCGTCGTTCTCGATCAACCGCCCGGGTGCCGATATCAGCTTGCGTTTCGCCGGCATCCCGATGGGGCACGAATTCACATCCCTGGTGCTGGCCTTGCTGCAAGTCGGCGGCCACCCTTCGAAAGCCAGTGTTGAGGTGATCGAACAGATCCGCTCGCTCAAAGGCGAGTTCAGCTTCGAGACTTACTTCTCGCTGTCCTGCCAGAACTGCCCGGACGTGGTCCAGGCACTGAACCTGATGGCCGTGCTGAACCCAAACATCCGCCACGTCGCCATTGACGGCGCGCTGTTCCAGGCCGAAGTCGATGACCGTCAGGTCATGGCCGTGCCAAGCGTTTACCTGAACGGCGTGAACTTCGGTCAGGGCCGCATGGGCCTGGAAGAGATCCTTGCCAAGATCGACACCAGCGGCATTGAGCGTCAAGCCGAGAAGATCAGCGCAAAAGAAGCCTTCGACGTGCTGGTCGTCGGCGGTGGCCCAGCCGGTGCTTCGGCCGCGATCTACGCTGCCCGTAAAGGCATTCGCACTGGCGTGGCAGCTGAACGTTTTGGTGGGCAAGTGCTCGACACCATGGCCATCGAGAACTTCATCTCCGTGCAGGAAACTGAAGGGCCGAAACTGGCTGTGGCGCTGGAAGAACACGTCAAGCAATACGACGTCGACATCATGAACCTGCAGCGCGCCGACAAGTTGGTGCCGGGCAAGAACGGCGAGTTGCACGAAGTCCACTTCGCCAGCGGCGCGACCCTGAAAGCCAAGACCGTGATCCTGGCGACCGGTGCGCGGTGGCGTGAAATGAACGTTCCGGGCGAGCAGCAATACCGCAACAAAGGCGTGGCGTACTGCCCACACTGCGACGGTCCGCTGTTCAAAGGCAAACGTGTGGCAGTGATTGGCGGCGGTAACTCCGGCGTCGAAGCGGCCATCGACCTGGCGGGCATCGTGTCCCACGTAACACTGCTGGAGTTCGACGTGCAGCTGCGCGCCGATGCGGTCTTGCAGCGCAAGTTGCACAGCCTGCCGAACGTCACCGTGATCACCAGTGCGCAAACCACTGAAGTGTTGGGCGACGGTCAGAAGGTCAACGGCCTGCGTTACAAGGATCGTCAGTCGGACGAGTTGCGTAGCGTCGAGCTGGAAGGGATTTTCGTGCAGATCGGTTTGCTGCCCAACACCGACTGGCTCAAATGCACCATCGAGTTGTCGCCGCGCGGTGAGATCATCGTCGATGCCCGTGGTGAAACGTCGATGCCGGGCGTGTTCGCTGCCGGTGACGTGACCACCGTGCCGTACAAGCAGATCGTTATTGCGGTGGGCGAGGGCGCCAAAGCCTCCCTGAGCGCATTCGATCACCTGATCCGGACCTCGGCCCCGGCATAAAACCCGACGCTGAAAACACAAAAACCCCATGAGTGATCATGGGGTTTTTTTGTGGCAGCGAGCTTTTTTTACAGCGGTGCAGGCTGGATGATCTCAACCCAATACGCATCCGGGTCTTTGATGAACGCCAGGCTCTTCATGCGGCCGTCATTCAGGCGCTTCTGGAAATCGCAGCCCAGCGCTTCGAAGCGCTCGCACGCAGCGACGATATCCGGCACCGAGATGCAGATGTGGCCAAAACCGCGCGGGTCGGTGTTGCCGTTGTGGTAAGCGAAATCCGCGTCGTTCTCGGTGCCGTGGTTGTGGGTCAGCTCGAGAATGCCCGGGATCGACTTCATCCACTCGGTGCGCGCAGCGGCGTCGGCCGGGATCTGGTTTTTATCGACCAGCGCCAGGAAGTACAGGCTGAACTCGGCTTCCGGGAAATCGCGTTTTTCAACCAGCGAGAAACCCAAAATGCGCGTGTAGAAATCCAGGGACTTGGTGATGTCCTTGACCCGCAGCATGGTGTGGTTGAAGACGAACTTCTGGGTGGCGGTGTCAGGTTGGGCAGTCACGCCTGGGAAGGTGTTCAATTCGTACAGGCTCATGGGCCCTCCGGAAAATAAGTGGGGCTAACGAATGGCGACAATGATACGCAAGGGCTCGGACATCACCAAACCCAAAGCGTCGGCTATTGCCTGACAGACGGGCGAGGCTCAGACTTTACGGTTCAATCCGTGAGTGTTCAGTGCAATGATTCGTTTTTGTAAATCGATGGTCGTCCTGATCTGTGTGCTTTCAGGTGTTAACAGCGCTCATGCAGGCGAGCCAATCATGACCTGGCCCAGCGGCTGGGAGGTCGAAGCCGTCCCGCAAGATAATGCCAACGCCCAGGTATCCCGCCAGCGCGCGGTGAAAAACGATCAGGGCGGCACGCCGGTAATGGTGATGGAGTTGACCATGACTCAGGTGGAAAGTGGTCATCAGGTGAATCTGCAAGGCGTGTTGCTGGAGATGCGCAAGTCGGTGCAGAAGGACTTCTTTCAAGGCGGTTATCAAAGTGTCTGCAACAAGATTCACCCGACGACCTTGAGCCGCTTATCAGCGCTGGAAACTACCTGCACGATCACGCAGAACGGAAGGCATGTGCTCTCTCAAACATTGGTTGCCGCCGTGGATGGCGATAAGGCCTATGTTCTTTCCTACGCGGGGCAGGCTGAGGTTTATAAGGCAAGTCAGGATGAAATAGACGCGGCCCGTAACAGCTTGAAACTTTAGTTAAAGATTTCAATGGCTACCGGTTTCAGCGCATTCTGAAATTTTTAGATACCCAAACGGATTAAGCACAAAGTTATTCAGCAAGTAGCGAGTTGATCGACGCCAATCGTTGCATTTAGAAGGCGTCCATGAAAAAGCCCTGCATTGGCAGGGCTTTTTTGTCACCGCGAGTGCTTAGCCACGCAGCCAGGAATCAACGGTAGCTGCACCGTATTGTTCCTTCCAGGCTTTCAGGCCGCGGTGGTTGCCACCCTTGGTTTCAATCAGTTCACCGGTGTGCGGATTCTGGTAAACCTTGACCACGCGAGCGCGGCGGGTTTTAGGCGTGGCCTGTTGCAGACCGGATTTTGCCGGGTTCGGATCGAGAATGGCGATGATGTCGCGCAGGCTCTTGCCGTAGGTTTTCATCAGCCCCTGGAGCTTTTCTTCGAATTCGATTTCTTTCTTGAGCCCGGCATCATTCTTCAGGGTTTCCAGCTGCTTGAGCTGCTCTTGAAGGGCCTTTTCAGCTGCACGAAATTCAGCGAGTCTGGACAATATCTTTACTCCAATAGTGTGTTTGGCTGATACCAACCGCAAACAAAGCTATAAGCCAAGAGCCTTGAAGCGACTCGGTGATAATGGCTCACCTGCCAATCTAGCGCAGGCATGAAAAATTGTAGTAGTTAATTGGCCAAGAGTAAATCCTGTCTTTTTCTTCATGTAATAACAGTAGTCTTTTGATTCAAATTAGGGCGCGATCTCCTTGTCTCGTCGCTGAGCGCCGCTAGTTAATGGTGACTTAATGCGTTAATGAAGTCCGCGCCGGGCATCGGCCGGCCGAATAGATAACCTTGCAAGAAGTTTACGCCGTGGGCGGTCAGGTAATCACTTTGCTCCACTGGCCCTCGGTTAGTGTGCCGCTTAGCGGTAGTTCAGGCGCTCGGCCAGTTTGATAAAAGCCAGCGCCGCAGGGGATGACTGGCGCTGGTCGAGCACCGCCAGACCAACCTGGCGTGTGACCGTTGGCGATAGCGGTCTTTTCACGTAGCGACCGTCGTGATCATCGGGCAATGAGCTTTCGGCGACGACCGTCAGTGCATCGCCTCGGCCAACGGTATCCAGCGTACTCAGTAGTTGCGAGCAGCGATAACGGATGTTCGGAGTCAGCCGGGCGGCACTGAACAGTCGCGACACCAGTTCCGACGAACCGGCCTCGGTCAAGACAAAGGTGTCGTTGCACAAATCGCTCAGGGTCAAGCTGTCGCGACGGGCCAGCGGATGATCGACGGGCAGCAGCGCGACCATCTGGTCTTTGATCAGCGCAAAGGTGTCGAACCGCTCCTCCGGCAACACCACGAAGCCGATATCGATACGCCGCTCCTCCAGCCACTGGATCACCTGTCGGTCCGGGCCTTCATCTATATGGACCTCAATGCCCGGGTGGGCCGCGCGGTAGTGCTGCAGGATAAGCGGCAGCAGTTTGATCGATGAGGTCGGGCCAAACGAGCCGATGCGCAACGTGCCGCGTTTCATTCCGCGAGCATCGGCCGCTTCCTGGCGCAAGGTGTTGGCCAGGCCCAGCATCGCCCGGGCGCGCAGCAGAAGCTGTTGGCCGATGTCGCTGAGTTCGACCCGGGATTGATGCCGGCGCAGCAGCTCCACGCCCAATTCCTGTTCCAGCGACTTGAGGGCATGAGAGACCGCGGATTGGGAAATCCCCAAGCGATTGGCTGCCGCGGTAAAACCGTGAAGCTCGGCGACCAGAGAAAAGATCTCGAGTTGGGTAAGGGTCATGAGTGATTACTCATTTTACGATGAGAAGGTATTAGCCGAATGATACGTCATCTCTCCCGATTTCTTGTTCTGGAAACCTATGACGACCTGTGAGCAGAGCCTGTCCAACCCTTCGGATGTCCCGGTTTATCTGAAACTGGCTGCCGTCACCATGATCTGGGGCGGCACCTTTGTCGCCGGGCGGTTTCTGGCCGACAGCCTCAGCCCGTTGTTTGCCGCCAGCCTGCGATTTTTGCTGGCCAGCGTGGCGTTGCTGGTGTTTCTGCTGCTGGCCCGCGTGCCTCTCGCAAGGCCCAGTCCCAGGCAATGGCTGCAATTGGCGCTACTGGGTTTTTTCGGGATCTTTTTCTACAACCTGTGCTTCTTTTATGGGCTGCATTACATCAATGCCTCACGGGCGTCATTGATCGTGGCGTTGAACCCGGCCGTGATCGGGCTGGCGTCGTGGCTGTTGTTCAAGGAGCGCTTGAGCCGAGCAAAAGTTTTCGGAATCGCGATCTGTATTGCCGGGGCGAGCCTGGTGATCGTCAGCCGTAACCCGCAATTGCTGGCCGGTAATGCCGACGCCTGGATCGGCGATCTGTTGATTTTCGGCTGCGTGCTTGGCTGGGGCGTTTATTCGCTGTTCTCCAAAGACCTGAATCAAACCCTGGGGCCGGTGCAAACGGTGACGTACTCGATTCTGTTGGGCACGCTGATGCTGTGGGTAACCAGTGCTGTTCGCGGTGAGTTGAGTGTGGCTGCACTCGCCAGCCTCGGACCAACGCAATGGATGAGCCTGATGTACCTGGGCGTGTTGGGTTCAGCGCTGGCCTATATCGGCTATTACGACGGCATTCGCAAAATCGGTGCGACCCGTTCAGGCGTGTTCATCGCCCTGAACCCGTTGACTGCGGTGATCCTCGGTGCGCTGCTGTTGGGTGAGCAATTGACCCTGGCGATGTGCCTGGGAGGAGGGCTGATCCTCGCGGGGATTTTCCTGTGCAACAAACCCCTTGCGCGAGCAGGGAAAAAGGGGATTTGATACAGAAGGCGGACAAACCTATTTACGCTGTGTAGAATCGGGTTACGCATATAAGAATAATCGTCTTCTGGCAGCAGAAGCCTCGCCCGCAATAGCCTTGGGTCGACAATGAAGAGTTTTGGGTTTCAATTGATCTACGGTGACTTCCTCGCCCGCAGCGTGCGGGGCATCTCCTGCGCGCCACCCGCCGGTCTCAGCATTGCTAGCAACTAACGATCCGTTAATTGACAAGAAAATGATGAGGCGCCAACCATGGCAGATTTATACGAAAACCCAATGGGCCTGATGGGCTTTGAATTCATCGAATTCGCATCGCCAACCCCGAACACCCTGGAGCCGATCTTCGAGATCATGGGCTTCACCAAGGTCGCGACCCACCGTTCCAAAGACGTGCACCTGTATCGTCAGGGCCAGATCAACCTGATCCTCAATAACGAACCGCACAGCGTTGCTTCGTACTTCGCGGCCGAGCACGGTCCGTCGGTGTGCGGCATGGCGTTCCGCGTCAAGAATGCCCAGCAGGCGTTTGCCCGGGCTCAGGAACTGGGCGCTCAGCCAATTCATATCGAAACCGGCCCGATGGAACTGAACCTGCCAGCGATCAAAGGCATCGGCGGCGCGCCGCTGTACCTGATCGACCGTTTCGGCGAAGGCAGTTCGATCTACGACATCGACTTCGTATTCATCGAAGGCGTTGACCGCAACCCGGTCGGGGCTGGCCTGAAGATCATCGACCACCTGACCCACAACGTGTATCGCGGTCGCATGGCCTACTGGGCCAACTTCTACGAGAAGCTGTTTAACTTCCGCGAGATCCGTTACTTCGACATCAAGGGCGAGTACACCGGCCTGACCTCCAAGGCCATGACCGCCCCGGACGGCATGATCAAAATCCCGCTGAACGAAGAATCGTCCAAGGGTGCCGGGCAGATCGAAGAGTTCCTGATGCAGTTCAACGGCGAGGGCATCCAGCACGTTGCCTTCCTGACCGATGACCTGATCAAGACCTGGGATCACCTGAAAAGCATCGGCATGCGCTTCATGACCGCGCCGCCGGAAACCTATTACGAAATGCTCGAAGGTCGTTTGCCGAACCACGGCGAGCCGGTTGATCAACTGCAATCGCGCGGCATTCTGCTGGACGGTTCGTCCGAGTCAGGCGACAAGCGTCTGCTGCTGCAGATCTTCTCGGAAACCCTGATGGGCCCGGTGTTCTTCGAGTTCATCCAGCGTAAAGGCGACGATGGTTTCGGCGAAGGCAACTTCAAGGCGCTGTTCGAATCCATCGAGCGCGACCAGGTTCGTCGTGGTGTGCTCTCCACCGACTAAGCCGTTTCAGATGTAAAAAAAGCCCGGTCAGCAGCAATGCTGACCGGGCTTTTTCGTGCCGGTCCTACATCGATTTCCGTCGATGCCGGACCAGATGTTTGAACCCTTCGAACACCAGAACCACCACAGCCAACCAAATCGGGATGTAGGTCAGCCACTCACCGGGCTTGATGCTTTCCCCCAGCAGCAACGCGACGCCGAGCAACAGCACCGGTTCGACATAGCTCAACAACCCGAACAGGCTGAACGGCAACAACCGGCTGGCGATGATGTAGACCACCAGCGCCGATGCGCTGATGACGCCGAGCAACGGGATCAGCAGCGACAACCACGGGTGTTGATCGAACACGGCGAAACCTTGATCACCGCCCTGAACGAACCAGAACGCGACGGGCAACATCAAGGCCATGTCCATCCACAAACCGCCGAGGTTGTCGGTCGCCAGTCGTTTGCGCAGGATGAAGTAGAGCGGATAACCGATGACGACCAGCAAGGTCGCCCAGGAAAAACCGCCGACCTGATACAGCTCGTTGAGCACGCCGAGGGAGGCAAAAAACACGGCAACCTTTTGCAGGTAGGACAATCGCTCGCCATAGGCGAACCGCCCGGTCAGCACCATGGACAGCGGCAACAGGAAGTAGCCCAGGGACACGTCGAGGCTATAGCCGTTGAGCGGCGCCCACATGAATAACCAGAGTTGCAGGCCAAGCAGCGTCGCGGAAAGGATCAGGCCGGCGAGCAATTTTGGTTGGCCAACCAGCCGCCGAAAAAGGGCGACCACGCGTTTCCATTCACCGGAGACCACCATGAACACGGTCATGCAGGGCAGGGTCAGCAGCATCCGCCAGCCGAAGATTTCCACGCCGCTCAAAGGCGTGAGCAACGACGTGTAGTAATACATGACGGCAAACAGCACCGAGGCTGAAACCGATAGAGCGATACCTTTAGACAAACTGTCCTCGCGAAGCTGAACGTGAAACGGGTGCGGAGGATACGTGGTTTTCGAACTGAATATTGTCCGATCGATCAACACAAACCTAATGTGGGAGCGRGCYTGCTCGCGATAAATCTCAAGCCAGACGCGATTTGCGTCCCGACACAAAGTGGCTCACATCATTAAACCCCGGCGTCGACGCATGCCCAGGCACAACCAGCGAATCAATAAACGCTTCATCCTCAGCCGTAATCTTCACCGCCTGCGCCTTGGTGTAGGCATCCCATTGTTCTTCAGTGCGCGGCCCTACGATGGCCGAGGTGACGGCACTGTTGTTCAGCACCCAGGCAATGGCGAATTCGACGATGCCCACGCCGCGACCCTGGGTGTACTGCTGGATCTGCTGAGCAATGCGCAATGATTCGACGCGCCATTCGGTTTCCAGAATGCGTTTGTCTGCGCGGCCGGCGCGGCTGTTGGCATCCGGCTTCACGTCCTGCGCGTATTTACCGCTGAGCACACCACGCGCCAGCGGACTGTAAGGCACCACGCCCAGGCCATAGTTTTGCGCGGCGGTGATCTGCTCGGTTTCCGCCTGACGGTTGACGATGTTGTACAGCGGCTGACTGATCACCGGCCGGTCGACGCCCAGTTGATCGGCCACGCGAATCACCTCAGCGATGCGCCAGCCACGGTAGTTCGACAAACCCCAATAGCGAATCTTGCCCTGGCGGATCAAATCGCCGATGGCCGACACCGTCACTTCCAGCGGCGTGTTGTGGTCTTCGCGGTGCAGGTAATAGATGTCGAGATAGTCAGTGCCCAAACGCGTCAGGCTGGCGTCGATGCCATTGAACAGGTGCTTGCGGCTCAGGCCGCTGCGGTTCGGAACGCCGTCCACCGGGCCGAAACCTACCTTGGTCGCCAGCACCCATTCATGGCGGTTACCGGCAATCGCTTCGCCGACGATCTCTTCGGAGCGGCCGTTGGTGTAAACGTCTGCAGTGTCGATGAAATTGATGCCCTGGTCCCAGGCCTTGTCGATGATCCGCAGGGAATCTTCGGGGCTGGTCTGTTCGCCGAACATCATGGTGCCCAGGGTCAGGGTAGAAACCTGCAAACCCGAATGACCCAGCGTGCGGTAGCTCATGACGAAATCCTTTTACCGGTGGGAGAAAGGCTCAATCAAATACCAGAACGGTGGGGCGGGGCAATCTGATTTATCGACGAAGCGCCTGGCAGCACTTTTGCCCAGAAACGGTCGGGCGCTTCAACACCTCGAATGAAGGTCGGGGTAACCACTCGTCGCTACTGTCAGATTTGACAGTAGCCAGTATTCCCGGCCTGGAGTGTGATAACCCGCGTCCCGAGAAGACTCAGGACTCGTCACCTTCCAGGAGAACATGATGGATATCCAGTCCGCCGCGTTGAACGAATTGTTTGAGCTTTTTCCCGTAATCATCCCGGACTTGGTTTCCCCGGTGAAACCGGACGGCATCGCCCACGGCGGCATCCCCAAAGCCATTTACGACGACGAGGCCCTGGGCCTTGAATGCCTGGTCGATCCCTGGACCGAGATGCAGCTACGCTCCTGGAACATGGCGGCCGGTGATAGCGTGCATTTATATTGCAACGGTGTTCGGGTCCCAAAAGGCCATACCGTCAAGCCGGGGGAGGAACATCTGCGCGTGTATCTGTACCTGCCACACGGGGAATTGAGGCAAGGCGTCAACCCTCTACAGTACGTGGTCAGCCGTGCCTCGGAGAACTCCGCACCCTCTCGGGAACTGCTGGTGCTGTATCACTTACGGCCTGTGGAGAATCTGAATCTGGTGATCCCGGCCGACGTGCTCAAGGAGGGCGTCAGCGCCGCACGGGCGGCGCAAGGGGTGGAGTTCGGGTTCACCTATGCCAACCGGCGCAACCACGACCGCATCGAGTTTCTGTTGGGCGACACNGGCGTCAGCGCCGCACGGGCGGCGCAAGGGGTGGAGTTCGGGTTCACCTATGCCAACCGGCGCAACCACGACCGCATCGAGTTTCTGTTGGGCGACACCCAGGTCAGGTTCGACGTCCCCGACGGCACGGCGCCAATCACCCACACGCTGTTCACCGACACGTTCCAGAAGGCGGGCGACAATAAGGGTGCGGTGGCCGAGTTCTATGTCGTNGTCCCCGACGGCACGGCGCCAATCACCCACACGCTGTTCACCGACACGTTCCAGAAGGCGGGCGACAATAAGGGTGCGGTGGCCGAGTTCTATGTCGTCGACCAGTTGGGCAACCGGGTCAAATCCCCGGAGAAGCGGCTGGATATACACCTTAAACGTGTCGAACTCGAGCAGGCGATCCTTCGAGAAATCCCGACCGAGAACAATGACGACCCGGCCATCGTCGATCTCGCCAAGCTGAACGGCGGGCCGTTGTGGGCCTTGATTCATTTGGTCGATACGACCTGGGACGTGGGGGATGAGATCCGCCTGACGTTCACCGCTCTGGTGAATGGCAGTCCGGTTGCCACCCATGAACAAACTCTGCCAATTACACAGGTGCCGGGGCAATTCTCTTGGGACATACCCAACAGCAAGGTCATTGCCGACAGCGTGGTGAGGGTGATCTATGAGCAGGTCAGAGGTGGCGCGGTCATTGCCACGTCCAGAACGGCTACGGCGCAGGTGACGGGCGCAGGACAGCAGGACGTGCTGACCTTCACCAACGGGCCCTACACCATCGCCCCGGCTGGCCGGCTCAAGAACGTTGAGTTGCTTCTCAGTACCAGCAATAACACCCCCGTCCCCGGGGGGGAGCTCAGTCTGATTCTCCCGCCCAACTTTGAGTACGCCAATGGCGGCGGCGGCGAGCGCGATTTCATCACCGACGCAGTCGGCAGGCTTAGCGTCAGCGGCGTCAAAGGCGCTCTCATCCCCGGCTCTTACAATCTGAGCGCCACCAGTGGTGCTCAGGTCGCCAACGCAACCGTAACCGTTACGGGGATGGGGCCGGTCGGTAGTATCCCGGTCGGGAACGGTCCGTACAGGATCGCCGTCAGCCCGGACGGTACCCGCGCCTATGTCAGCGGCCATCATACAAACACGCTCTCGGTGATTGATACGGCGACGAATCAAGTCCTGACGACCATTCCGGTCGGGAACACTCCGATCGGGGTTGCCGTCAGCCCGGACGGTAGCCGCACTTATGTCACCAACAATGCTAACCACACGGTCTCGGTGATTGATACGGCGACGAATCAAGTCCTGACGACCATCCCGGTCGGGAACCAGCCTTTCGGGATCGCCGTCAGCCCGGACGGTACCCGCGCTTATATCTGCAACCTGGGTAGCAATACAGTCTCGGTGATTGATACGGCGACGGATCGAGTGCTGACGAACATCCCGGTCGGGAACAATCCGATCGGGATCGTCGTGAGCCCGGACGGTACCCGCGCTTATGTCTGTAACGTGACTAGCCACGCGATCTCGGTGATTGATACGGCGACGAATCAAGTCCTGACGCACATTTCGGTCCGAAGCGGTCCGAGCTGGATCGCCGTCAGCCCGGACGGTACCTGCGCTTATGTCACCAACAATGCTAGCAACACGGTCTCGGTGATTGATACGGCGACGAATCGAGCCCTGACGACCATCCCGGTCGGGAGCTATCCGCACGGGATCGCCGTCAGCCCGGACGGTAGCCGCGCTTATGTCTGCAACCAGGGGGGGCGGACGGTCTCGGTGATTGATACGGCGATGAATCGAGTCCTGTCGAACATCCCGGTCGGGATCTCTCCGATGGGGATCGCCTTCAGCCCGGACGGTAGCCGCGCTTATGTCTGCAACTTGACTAGCCACACGGTCTCGGTGATTGGGGGCTAATCAGGGACATCCATTAGCCGGTTTCGAGTCAAGGCTAAATGTCCACTTACCCTGCAGCTCCAAACTGCAGGGTGTTTCCCCCGCCAAACCCGACCCGATTTATCCATCTTCCTATCGATTGAAAAGTGAGCAATGACTGAGTTGTTTAAACGACATCTCCAGATACTGATTCGGGCTACACATCCTTGCGCCGCTGCCTACGACTACGCCAGAATCCGCCGGCTTGTGCGCCTTGGGCCTGGGCTCTATCGTTTCCCGGTCGCTGAGTAACAGCGATCGGGTTTGGTAGCCTGGGTTTTTAGACGCAAAGCACTACTCTTTGCTGAGATTTTTTCGTCTCGGTTTTATGGTGGTCATGCGCAGGGCGCCTTCGGGCGCGCCGTTTCCTAAAGCCCGGTCTACCAACCTGCGTATGGCCACCACCCATCGTTTGGTAGCGAGGGTGATGGCTCCTTTTAAGTGCTTTAGGAGTTTCATCCATGTTCAAAGTAACGCCCAATCCACCGGACACCGATCCGGCATCCCCGCACGAAACCCTCGACTCTAAAAAACTCCACGAAGCCGCCGACCGCGCCCTCGATCATTACCTCAAGCTGGCTGCCCACATCAAAGCCACTCCGCGCACACCCGGCACCATGTTCATCGTCAATCCGGAGCTCGATACCGAAACCCTGCTGGGCCATGCTTGCGAGTCGCTGGCCTCCGCCAATGTCATGACCATGGATCTGGCGGATCACATGGAGGGGTCGAGTCGCAATTCGCTGTTGGGGATTGCGCAGATCATCATGCTGGGGGAGCTGGCGGTGAATCGGGCGCTGGATAACATCGATCCACAAGGGTAGCGACGATCAGTTAAGCCAAAAAAACGCGATCCGTAGCAGCTGGCGAAGCCTGCGTTCGGCTGCGCAGCAGTCGTAAAACCTGAGTTTGCGGTCTTCCTGAAACACCGCATCGTCTGATNAACGCGATCCGTAGCAGCTGGCGAAGCCTGCGTTCGGCTGCGCAGCAGTCGTAAAACCTGAGTTTGCGGTCTTCCTGAAACACCGCATCGTCTGATTTTACGACTGCTTCGCAGCCGAACGCAGGCTTCGCCAGCTGCTACGGATATGTCGCTCCTTAACTGATCAGCATTACCCGAAGGGCCGTTTTTTTGTTGTCGTCAAACCTTACACCCGCAACGTCCGCGTCATGCGCAACGCCAACAAACTCCCGCAAACAATCACGCCCGCCAGCAGGTAAAGCGCAGCATCGGTCGAGCCGGTGCTGTCCTTGACCCAACCCACCAGATACGGACTCAGGAACCCGGCCATCTGCCCCATGGAGTTGATCAACGCCAAACCACCCGCCGCAGCGCCCGCACTGAGCAGCGCAGTCGGCACCGGCCAGAACATCGGCAGGCCGGTGAGGGCGCCCATGGTGGCGATGGTCAGGCCGAGGATGGCAATGGCCGGTGTAGTCGCAAAGTTCACAGCGATCAGCAAACCGACCGCACCCATCAGCATTGGGACCACCAGGTGCCAGCGGCGTTCTTTGCGCAGGTCCGCCGAACGGCCGACCATCAACATGAACAGCGCCGCCAGCAGGTACGGAATCGCACTGAGCCAGCCAATCACCAGGTTATCGCTGAAGCCCAGGTTCTTGATGATCGACGGCAGCCAGAAGTTGATCGCGTAGACACCGCTCTGGATGCAGAAATAGATCAGGCCAAACGCCCAGATCGCCGGGTTCTTGAACACCGCCAGCAGCGAGTCGGTGGTGGTTTTCGGTTTGTTCGCCAGGTCTTCAGCGTGGTCGGCTTCCAGCACCGAGCGCTCGAACGGCGTGAGCCATTTGGCGTTGGCGTAACTGTCGCTCAACAGGAAGTAGGCGAGGGCGCCGAGGATCACGGTCGGAATGCCTTGCAGCAGGAACATCCACTGCCAGCCCGCCAAACCCGCCTGGCCTGCGCCAAAGTGATTGAGAATCCAGCCGGAAAACGGGCTGCCGAGCAGGCCGGACACAGGGATCGCCGACATGAACAACGCCATGATGCGGCCACGGCGGAAGGTCGGAAACCACTGCGAAAGGTAGAGCACCACGCCCGGGAAAAACCCGGCTTCGGCCGCGCCGGTGAACAGGCGCAGGATGTAGAACTCGGTCGGGGTGGTGACGAACAGCAAGCAGGTCGAGAGCGAGCCCCAGACGATCATCATCAGCGCGATCCAGCGGCGCGGGCCGAATTTGGTCAGGGCCAGGTTGCTGGGGACGCCGCACAATACGTAGCCGATAAAGAAGATCCCGGCCCCGAGGCCGTACACGGTTTCGCTGAATTTCAGTGCGTCGAGCATCTGCAGCTTGGCAAATCCAACGTTCACCCGGTCGAGGTAGTTGAACAGGTAGCAGATGAAGATGAAGGGAATCAAACGCAGGGTAATGCGTTTGTAGACGGCGTTTTTTTCGTCAACGATGGCCTGGGTAGCGGCGGCGCTCTGTGACATGGCGGGCTCTCTCTTTATTATGATTTTTTGCGATGCAAGGGTAACGTTGACCGCCCGGTGAGTCTCGGCCACCGCTTGGGTCATTGTCTTTGTGCCTGAGCACAGGGTTTGCAACCAAGGCCTGTGCGGGTGAACAATCCGCTCCATCACGCTTTCAAGGATCCCCGCTATGTTCGAACTCGATCACGACCTGGCCCAGGACATCGTCGACCGGGCGATGGCCATCCTGCCGTACAACGTCAACGTCATGGACAGCCAGGGCCTGATTCTTGGCAGCGGCGAACCTGAGCGGGTCAACACCCGGCATGAAGGCGCGCAACTGGTGCTGGCCAACGGGCGAGTGGTGGAGATCGACGCTCAAACGGCGATTCATTTGAAAGGCGTGCAGCCGGGCATCAACTTGCCGCTGTTGCTCGATCAACGGTTGATCGGCGTGCTGGGCATCACCGGTGAACCCGAGCAATTGCGCACCTATGCCGAGCTGGTGCGGATGACCGCCGAGATGCTGGTCGGCCAGCGCAATCAGCAGGCCGAGCAGCAATGGCGGCGCCAGCGTTGCGACGATCTGCTGGCATTGCTGCTCAGCGAGGCCGGGGATTCGCCGCGGTTGATCGACGAAGCGCAACAACTGGGGCTCAAGCCGCAGATGACGCGGGTGCCGTACCTGTTCGAGTTAGGGATGGAACACGGTCCGGGGCAAACCGTCGAGGCGCTCAGCGCCTGGTTGACTTCGCGCTACCCGGACAGTTGGTGCGTGAGTTCGGCCAAGTCATCGTTGCTCTGGTGCCGACCGGCGGCGCAGGCGATCGAGAATGACCGGTTGCTGGAAAAACTCGACGGCCTCGGCTGGAACATTCTGCGGATCGCCGTGGGCGGGCAGGCCGATGGGTTGTCGGGATTGCGCCGCTGCTATCGACGCGTCGGCGACTTGCTGGCTTATGGGCGAGAGGTGTTGCCGCACTCCCGTTTGCTGACGCTCAACCGTTATCGGTTGCCGGTGATGCTCTGGCGTCACCGCAACGACGACGCGCTGGACGAGCTGCTCAAACCGCTGCGCAAAGTCATCGCCAAGGATGGCAACGGCCAACTGCTGGCGACTTTGCGCTGCTGGTGCGATCACGATGGACAGAGTCAGGCGTGTGCTGATGCGCTGGGGATCCACCGCAACAGCCTGCGTTATCGGATGGAGCGGATTGCCGAGCTTAGTGGTGTTGATCCGCTAAGACTGGACGGTATGCTTGCGCTTTATCTCGGCGTTCAGCTACTCCCCCAAACTGATGCACCGAACACCAACCCGTAGCAGCTGCCGAGCCTGCGAGGCTGCGTTCGGCGGCGCAGCCGTCGTAAATTCTGCAAGCACGGTTTACCTGATGCTCCGCGGCGCATGATTTCACGACGGCTGCGCCGCCGAACGCAGCCTCGCAGGCTCGGCAGCTGCTACAAGGAATGTGTAGGGACAGATAGGTTTTGTGGAAATGAACAATAATCGTCATGGCCGCTTGTGCAGCGGACCGGCGTTATTGTGCTTGCCTGCTGGCAGCATGGAACGCATTGGAACTGGAGAATTCGCATGAAAATCGTCATCGCCCCCGATTCGTTCAAGGACAGCCTGAGTGCCCAGGGTGTGGCTGATGCCATTGCTCTGGGGTTGGCGCAGGTTTGGCCCGATGCGCTCCTGGTCAAATGCCCGATGGCTGACGGCGGGGAGGGGACCGTCGAGTCGATTCTGGCGGCGTGCGAGGGCGAACTGCGCAGCACCCCAGTTCGCGGGCCGCTCGGCGCGACGGTTGAGGCCGCTTGGGGCTGGTTGCCTCAGAGTCACACCGCGATCATCGAAATGGCCGAGGCCAGTGGCCTGCAACTGGTTCCGCCGGGCAAGCGTGATGCGTGCTTTAGCAGCACGTTCGGCACTGGCGAATTGATCCGCGCGGCGCTCGATGCCGGGGCGCAACGGGTCATTCTGGCGATTGGCGGCAGCGCCACCAACGACGGCGGGGCGGGTGCGATGCAAGCCTTGGGCGTCAAACTGCTCGACGCACACGGCCGAACACTGGCACCGGGTGGTCTGGCGCTTGGACAACTGGCCCGCATTGATCTGAGTGAATTCGATCCGCGTCTGGCCGAGGTGCGATTCGACATCGCCGCCGACGTCAACAATCCACTGTGCGGCCCTCACGGTGCCTCAGCGATTTTCGGCCCGCAAAAAGGTGCATCCCCCGAGCAAGTCCAGCAACTGGATCGCGCGCTCGGGCACTTTGCAGAACGGTGCGCGCAAGTCCTGAACAAAGACGTTCGTGACGAACCGGGCAGCGGTGCGGCAGGCGGCCTGGGGTTTGCCGCCAAGGCGTTTCTGGGGGCGCAGTTCAAGGCCGGTGTTGAAGTGGTCGCCGAACTGGTCGGTTTGGACGATGCGGTCAAGGGCGCCGACCTGGTGATCACCGGTGAAGGTCGTTTCGACGCTCAGACCCTGCGCGGCAAGACGCCATTTGGTGTGGCGCGTATTGCTCGGCAGCACGGCGTGCCGGTGATCGTCCTCGCCGGGACGCTGGGGGAGGGTTATCAAGCACTGTACGAACATGGCATCGATGCCGCGTTTGCCTTGGCCAGTGGACCGATGACGCTGGAGCAGGCGTGTGCCGAGGCGCCGCGGTTGTTGCGGGAGCGGGCGAGTGATGTTGCGCGGGTTTGGCGGATGGCCGCTCGCAAAGTCTGAAGCCGTACGATCTCCTGTAGCAGCTGCCGAGCCTGCGAGGCTGCGTTCGGCGACGAAGTCGTCGTAAACCCTGCGAACGCAGTTTTCCTGGCACACCACAGCGTCTGATTTCACGACGACTCCGTCGCCGAACGCAGCCTCGCAGGCTCGGCAGCTGCTACATGGAACCAGAGTGTTTCATGGGTGAAACACTCGTAACCTCCTGAAATATATTTCTCAACTCCCCGCAAAAATCCTCATCCCCAGCCGATACAGCCAATAGGCCCACACAAACCTATTCCAACAGTGGCGCCAAACTGAAAGCGCGTGCGCCGCCGCCCGCCCTTCAGCGATCACGCAAGGATGCTCGTAGCCCCATCACCCGAGAATCATCCTATGTCACTGCGTAATCTGAATATCGCGCCTCGAGCTTTCCTGGGTTTTGCCTTCATTGCCTTGCTCGTCATCGTGCTGGGTGTGTTTGCCGTGAACCGCATGACGACCATCCACCAAGCCTCCATCGACATGGAAACCAAGCAGCTGCCCAGCGTCGGTTTTCTCGGCAACCTGACGGAAAACGTCCTGCGTCTGCGCATTCTCTCGTTCCGGGTGTTGGTCAACCGTGATCCGGCTGCGTTGCAGGAAGCCCAGACGCGTATCGGCGTGCTGGTCGACAAGGTTCGCAGCGCACAATCCAGCTATGCAGCGTTGTCGGCCACCCCGGAAGAAGCCGCGCTGTACAAGACCTTCACGGCAACCCTGGACAGCTACATGCAAGCCCAAACCCAGATGCTGGAGCTGTCGCGGCAGAACAAGCTCGATGAGATGCGCACGCTGATCAACACCCGGATCAAGGAAGGTACGGACCAGATGGGCGAGCAGCTGAACAAACTGGTGGCGCTGAATAATGCCGATGCGAAAACCGCCTCGGCCGAAGCAGGCGAGCAGTACCGCAGCGCGATTACCGGCATCATCGTGGTGGCGGTGATTGCGGCGCTGATGACCGTGCTGCTGGCCTGGCTGCTGACCCGCAGCATCGTCACACCGCTGAACCGTGCATTGCAGGCGGCGCAAACCATTGCGGGCGGCAACCTGACCAACGTCATCGAGGTCGATGGCAAAGACGAACCGGCCCGTTTGCTCGGTGCCTTGTCCGCGATGCAGGCCAGCCTGCGCAAAACCATCGAACAGATCGCCGGTTCCGCCACCCAACTGGGTGCCGCCGCTGAAGAGCTCAGCACGGTCACCCAAGAAGCGTCCCGCGGTCTGCAACAGCAGACCAACGAAATCGAACAGGCCGCCACCGCGGTCAACGAAATGACCGCCGCCGTGGAAGAAGTGGCGCGCAACGCGGTGTCGACGTCCGAAGCCTCGAACCAGTCGACCCAGGCCGCCCGTGAAGGTCGCGACCGGGTGGTGGAAACCGTCGGCGCGATCCAGACCATGACCCACGATGTACAAAACACCTCGGTGATGATCGAAGGCCTGGCCACTCAGGGGCGCGACATCGGCAAGGTGCTGGACGTGATCCGCGCCATCGCCGAGCAAACCAACCTGCTGGCGCTGAACGCCGCGATCGAAGCCGCCCGTGCCGGTGAAGCCGGACGCGGTTTTGCGGTGGTGGCGGACGAGGTCCGGGCGCTGGCCCATCGCACTGCGCAATCGACCCAGGAAATCGAAAAAATGGTCGCCGGCATCCAGAACGGCACCGGCCACGCGGTCGCGTCGATGCAGCAAAGCAATCAACGCACTCAAAGCACCCTGGAAATGGCCCGCGCGGCCGGTGTCGCGCTGGAGCAGATCACTCAGTCGATCCAATTGATCAACGAGCGCAACCTGGTGATCGCCAGCGCGTCCGAAGAACAGGCCCAGGTGTCCCGCGAAGTCGATCGCAACCTGGTGAACATCCGCGACCTGGCCACTCAGTCCGCCGCTGGCGCCAACCAGACCAGCGCCGCGACGCACGAACTGTCGCGCCTGGCTGTGGATTTAAATGCCATGGTGGCGCGTTTCGTGATTTGAGATAGGGTTGAGGCTTGGAACCCGCGCGACTGGAGAATTACATGCGCTATTCAGCCTTGACCAAACGAATCGCCGGTGACGGCGCTGCGGCCTGGCAGATTCATGACCGAGCACTGGAATTAATCGAGCAGGGTGTTGATGTGCTGTTGCTATCGATCGGCGATCCCGACTTCGATACGCCGCAGCCCATCGTTCAGGCGTGCATCGATAGCTTGTTGGCCGGTGACACCCACTACCCGGCAATACGTGGCAGTCGGGGGTTGCGCGATAGCATTGCCAACCGTCATCGACGTCGCAGTGGTCAAGCGGTGGATGCGGATCATGTGATCGTGCTGCCGGGCGCGCAGTGTGCGGTGTATTCGGTCGCGCAATGCCTGCTCGACCCGGGCGATGAAGTGATCGTCGCCGAACCGATGTACGTGACCTATGAAGGTGTGTTCGGTGCCTGCGCGGCCAAAGTGGTGCCGGTGGCGGTGCGCCCCGAGAACGGCTTTAGGGTCGATCCGGCGGATGTCGCGGCGCTGATCACCCCCAAGACCCGCGCTATTTTGCTCAACAGTCCGAACAATCCTTCCGGCGCGAGTTTGCCGCTGATGGTCTGGCAGGAACTGGCATCGCTGTGTGTTCGTCATGACCTGTGGCTGATCAGCGACGAGGTCTACAGCGATCTGTTGTATGAAGGCGAGCACATCAGCCCGGCCAGTCTGCCGGGCATGGCCGAGCGCACCGCGACCATCAATAGCCTATCCAAATCCCACGCCATGAGCGGTTGGCGCGTGGGCTGGGTGATCGGGCCGAAACCTTTGGCCGAACACTTGGTGCACCTGTCGTTGTGCATGCTGTTTGGCATTCCGGATTTCATTCAGAACGCCGCGCAATTGGCGCTGGATGAGGATCTGCCGGAAGTGGCGCTGATGCGCGAGGAGTATCGCCAGCGTCGCGACCTGGTGTGCGCGAGCCTGAGTGATTGCCCGGGCATCCGGCCGATCCGGCCTGATGGCGGGATGTTCGTGATGATCGACGTGCGCCAGACCGGATTGTGTGCCCAGAGTTTTGCCGAGCGGCTGCTGGAAGGTTATGGCGTGTCAGTGCTGGCGGGTGAAGCGTTCGGCCCGAGTGCGGCGGGGCATATTCGACTGGGGTTGGTGGTGGATCAGCTGAAGCTGGCGGATGCATGCCGGCGGATTGCGTTGTGTGCGGCTGACCTTCTGGAGGCTCGCCGGGCCTGAAGGATTTGTGCTGGCTTTAATGGCCCCTTCGCGAGCAAGTCGAATCGTCGCACCGCCGCTCCCACAGGGGAACGCATTCCAAATGTGGGAGCGGGCTTGTTCGCGAAAGCTATCTAACAAACGCCAAATACATCAAGCTTTCCACGCCTGTGTATTCACCAGACTCTTCGGCCGCTCACCCGCCAGCGCCGCCAACAGATTGTCCACCGCACACGTGGCCATCGCCTCCCGCGTTTCATACGTCGCCGAGCCAATGTGTGGCGTCGCCACCACGTTGTTCAGTTGCAACAGCGGCGAGTCGGTGTTCAGCGGCTCGCGTTCGAACACATCCAGCCCCGCAGCGCGAATCTGCCCGTCACGCAAGGCCTGAATCAGCGCCGCCTCGTCCACCACCTTGCCCCGTGAAATGTTGATGAAGATGGTTTCGGGGCGCATCAGGGCAAACTGCTCGGCCCCGATCAGTCCTTCGGTTTCAGCCGTCAGCGGCAAGGTCAGGCAAACGAAATCAGCCTGCTGCAACAGCTCCGGCAAGCTTCGGTATTGCGCGTCGAATCGCTGTTCCACCGCCGGTTTCGGCGAGTGGCTGTGGTAAATCACCGGCATGCCAAAACCGAAATGCCCACGCTGGGCCAGGGCCTCACCGATCCGCCCCATGCCAATGATGCCCAGGGTTTTACCGTGCACATCGGTACCGAATTGCGCGGGACCGACATTGAGCTTCCACTGACCGGCGCGAACCATGTTCGCCAGTTCCACCACGCGCCGGGCGGTCGCCAGGATCAGCGCGAAACCGGTGTCGGCCGTGGTTTCGGTGAGCACGTCCGGGGTGTTGCTGAGCAGGATCCGTCGTTCGGTCAGGTAGTCGATGTCGTAGTTGTCGACCCCCACGGACACGCTGGCAATGGCTTCCAGGTCAGGAGCTAGATCCAATAATCCGGCATCCAGTTTCAGACTCGCACCGAGTAGCCCGTGGGCGCGGGGCAGGGCCTCGCGCAGCGTTGCCAGGCCGTCGGCATTGAGGTTGTCGATCAGCGTCACCTCGGTCTGCTCGTGCAGGCGAGCCATCAGCAGCGGCGAGAGTTTCTTGTACAGCACAACCTGCTTTTTCATCGTCATCATCTCAACTTCAATTCAGGAATGAGCGGCCGTTGACCGTTGCACAACGGCCTTGGCCACGACCCGGTCGCTGGCGCCGGGCTTGAGGAAAATCGTCAGCACCACCGAGAGCATCAACGCGCCGCTCATCAACAGATAAGAAGCACCCGGCGAGCCGGTGGAGCTGTTCAGGTAGCCCACCAGATACGAACCGCCAAACGAACCGAGCGCGCCCATGCTGTTGATCAGCGCCATGGCGCCACCCGCGACATTGGCCGGCAGGATTTCCGGGACGATGGCAAAAAACGGTCCATAAGGTGCGTACATGCAGGCGCCGGCAATCACCAGCAAGGTGTACGACCACCAAAAGTGTTCAGCGCCCAAAGCGTAGGAGCCGTAGAACGCAATCGAGGCGATCAGCAATGGCGGCCAGACAAAGCGTTTGCGCTTCTGCAATTTGTCCGAGCCCCAGGACACCAGCAGCATGCCGATCACCGCCGCCAGATACGGCAGCGAGGAGAGCCAGCCGGCCTCGATCATGTCCATTTGCGCACCGGCCTTGAGGATCGACGGCAGCCACAGCACGAAACCGTAGACACCAATGCTCCAGCAGAAAAACTGCAAGGCCAGGATGATCACCTTCGGCGAACGGAAGGCTTCGGCGTAGTTTTTCACCGCTTTGATACCGACCTGTTCGGCCGCCAAAGCGCTTTGCAGATCCTGCTTCTCTTGATCGCTCAGCCACTTGGCTTGGGCGGGACGGTCATCGGCCAGACGCCACCAGATAAAGGCCCAAAGCACCGCCGGCAAACCTTCGATGATGAACATCCAGCGCCAGCTGAAATGCTGCACCAGATAACCCGACACCACCGACATCCAGAGCATGGTCACCGGGTTGCCGAGGATCAGGAACGTGTTGGCGCGCGAGCGTTCGGCACGAGTGAACCAGTGGCACAGGTACACCAGCATCGCCGGCATCACCGCGGCTTCGACCACGCCGAGCATGAAGCGAATCACGACCAGCCAGTAGGCGTTGGAGACGATCCCGGTCAGCGTGGCCAGGCCACCCCAGAGAATCAGGCTGACGAAAATCAGCTTCTTCACGCTGTGCTTCTGGGCGTAGATCGCGCCCGGCACCTGGAAGAAGAAGTAGCCAAGGAAGAACAGCGCGCCAAGCATCGACGACAGGCCCGGCGTGATCATCAGGTCGGCGGCCATCCCGGAGGCGGCGGCGAATCCGTAGTTGGCGCGGTCCAGGTACGCCAGGCTGTAGGTGATGAACACGATCGGCATGATGTACCACCAGCGGCGGGCGGCGAGTGTTGCGGTTTTCATAGTGGTGCTCCTGAGCTTGTTGTTTTTGTCGCAGCAGGTAACGGTTAGATCTTCAGTGACTGTGCGGGCCTCTTCGCGAGCAAGCCCGCTCCCACATTTGAATCTGTGTCGTACACAGAATGGGAGGGCGAATCCGATTGAATGTGGGAGCGGGCTTGCTCGCGAATGGCGGCCTCAAACTCGGCAGCCATTTCAAGTCGATTGGGCAACCCCTCCATATCCCCCCGGCTCTGCACCGCGCGGCTGCCAATCCAGTTGGCACGCTTCACGGCGTCGGCAAAGCTGTGGTTTTCCAGCAGGGCGCTGATCATGCCGACGGCAAATCCATCGCCGGCACCGACGGTATCGACCACCGTTTCCACCGGCACGCCCGCCACGAAACCCTGGTCCAGATGAGTGCGGTAATACGCACCGTGCGGGCCCAGTTTGATCGCCACGGCTTCGGCGCCTTGATCGAGGTAAAACGCAGCGATGTCGGCCGGGTCTTCGAAACCGGTCAGCAAGCGGCCTTCGCTCAACCCCGGCAGCACCCAATGGGCAAGGGCGGCGAGGCGGTTGATCTCGGTAATCATCTGTTGCTCGCTGGCCCACAGGCTCGGGCGCAGGTTCGGGTCGAAGGACACGCTGCGCCCGGCATCGCGCATGCGGGTCATCAATTCGAAAGACATTTCCCGAGCCGTTTCGGACAGCGCCGGCGGAATACCGGTGGCGTGCAAGTGCCGGGCGTTCAGTAATTCAGGCGCGATCGACTGCCGCGACAGATGACTCGCCGCCGACCCACGGCGGAAATACTCGACCACCGGATCGCTGCCATCGTCGGTGCGTGACTTGAGTTGAAAACCAGTCGGGTGCTCGGTGTCGATGGCAACGTTGCGGCAATCCAGACCTTCTTTCTCCAGAGTGTCGATCACGAAGCGTCCCAGCGAATCAGCGCCCACCCGGCTCAGCCAGGCCACGTTAAAACCCAACCGCGACAAGCCAATGGCGACATTGCTGTCAGCCCCGGCAATGCGTTTGTGGAATTGGCCAATGTCGGCCAAATCACCGTTGTGTTCGGCGACGAACATCGCCATGGTTTCGCCGAACGAGAGAATATCGATCTCAGACATGAGCGCTCTCCAACCGGGTTTGACCGAGGCGGGCGAGAGTGGCGACATGCTCGGTGGTCAACTGCACCAGGTCGTCGCCTTGCAGCGGATATTCCGCCGCCCGCATCACGCCTTGGGCCATGTGCCGCAGCAGTTGTTCCCACAGATGCAGGTCGCTGGCGGCCGGCGGTATGGCGACCAGTTTTCCGTCGGCCCGGCGCGTGACGGCTTTGCAGTGCACATAGCCGACGTGGCGACCGAGCAACCGCGCGGCGCTGGCGGCGGACTGGTCTTGCCAGTGCCAGTTGCCGATATCGAAGGTCATTTTGACCGGCAGGTTGTGTTGCTCGATTTCAGTGAAAAAGCGCTGGAATGGCTCGATGCGGCCACCGTGCAGGGTTTGATCATTTTCCACCAACAACTGCACAGCGCTTTTGCCCAGCACACGGGACAAGGTCTGGAGGTCGCTGTTGTCGGTGAAATAACCCAGGGACACTTTCAGCCATTTGGCTCCGAATGCCTGGGCGCGCTGCAACGCAGAGATCAGTTCGGGATTGGGTTTGGACTGGCCGGCCAGCCACAATTCCATCGGCGAGGAATACACGCTTTCGAGGCCCTGTGCCTGGGTGGCATCGGCCAGTTGCGCGGGATCTTCGACGGTCAGCAGTTCCTCGCGCCATTCGATGCGCGTGGCGCCCGCGGCGGCCAACACGTCGATAAACGATCCCTGGCCGCGTTGGCGAACAAGGTCGGCGCCGTAGCTCGACAGGCTGATGGAAACGGGTGGTTTATTCATTGTTGTATACCTCTGAAACCGGTTTCATTTTTGTTCAAAAAAAATGGCTACTTGATGGGATGTTCTTTAGGGCCCCTTCGCGAGCAGGCTCGCTCCCACATTGGAATGCGGTGCCCATGTGGGAGCGAGCCTGCTCGCGAAGGGGCCATAACATTCACTGAAAATCTCCAAGAGTCGACCCACGCACAATCAACTTCGCCGAAAAATCCAGGGTCCGCACCGGCCCGTCATCACCGCGCAAACGCTTGAGCAAACACTCGAACGCACTGGCACCAATTTCGACCGTCGGCTGGGCGAGGGCGGTGATCCCGCTGCCGACCAGCGGATACCAATCCAGATCATCGAGGGCGATCAGGCCGACGTCCTCGAACAGATTGCACTTCAGTTCTCGCAACGAATGGGTGCTGGCCAGCGCGGCGATTCCGTTGGCACAGAACAGCGCTTTCGGGCCGGGGCCGGGCGTTTCAAGGAAGGTTTTCAGCTGTGCGGTGAGTTCACTGCCGGTTTCGATCAGGGTGCCGCGAAGGGCCGGACGTTGCTCGATCTGCGCCTTGAAACTGCTGACCCGCTCGATCCGCGAACTGGTGCCGTCAAACGGCTCGGTCACCAACAGCACATCGCGATAGCCGCGCTCTTGCAAATGGGCGAGGGCCATTTCAACGGCGGCAGGATTGTCCAGCCCGACCAGATCGCTGTCGAGCTGCTCGACCTTGCGATCCACCAGTACCAGCGGCATTTCCCGGTGCAGCTCGCGCAACTCATCGCGGTGATGACCGAGGGTGTTCACGATCAAGCCTTCGATGTTGTAGGAGCGCAGCAGGGCCAGGTGCTGGCGTTCCTGCTCGTCATCGCGATCGGTGTTGCACACCACCAGGCTGTAGCCGTGCTGACGGCAGGCGGTTTCCACCCCGTGCATCACGGCAATCGAATAAGGGTTACGGATATCGGCCACCAGCATGCCGATCAGGCGGGTTCGCCCGCGTTTCAGGCCGCGGGCCATCTGGTTCGGGCGATAGCCGAGTTCGGCGATTGCCTGCTCGATGCGCAAGGCAATGGCATCGGAGAGCAGGGCGCGGTCATCGCCGATGAAGCGCGAGACGCTGGCCTTGGAGACCTTGGCGTGTTCGGCGACGTCGAGCATCGTCACGCGGCTGCGTTGGGCGGCGGAGAAATCGTTCACGGTGATGGACCTTATTATTGGCGTCGTTGCGGTTCTGTACATCAAGCTTCTGAAACCGGTTTCAGGAAACACCATCGATACCGTCGCAGTCAACCGGATTGTGCTGAGTGATAGGTCAGATACCTGATGGTTTCCGACAGACGGTGGCTTTACCTGTCACATTTGACAGTAGTCAACATCTGGATGTGGGCGCTTAATTTCTTGCACTTAAGGCGATAAAAGAACGCGAGAAATTACTCATGCCAGCACCCAATGACCCACTTGCAGCAGGGAGCACCTCCGATGCGGGCGTACTACTTGACCCTCTTCGGGTGCGGGGAGTCGACCCAGCGGATCCTGCTGGGACATTACCGGATGATGCGAAACAAAATGGCATTGTTTGCATCATTCCCCGCTGGCCGGCGTTCCCAACAGACGCTCGTATTGACCACGTCGAAATCTTCATAGTTGGAAACCCCATCCCGATTGCGCAACGCGATTATGGCGTTGCCGATGATGCAGCGGAGTTTCCCATTCCGATAGGGCCGACATCACTTCCGGATCTGCCTACGTTTGAAATCGAGTACACGGTTCGTTCAGTCAACAATACGACGTCCCCGCGACGACGCTTGACGTTTGCAATTGTTGCGCCGCCACAAGTGCTCAAAGAAGCGACTTTTCCCGACGCCAGCCTTTGGGGCTATATCAACTGCACTAAAAACAATCCTCAGGATCCTGATTCTTTATTTGTTTGGGAGGGAATACGCATCCTTGTTCCGTTCGACGATCGTTTTCAACTGCGAGATGTCATCGAACTGGTTTGGCAGGGATGGGACTCTTTAAACGGGGCAGGGACGGCGTTGACACCTGCAGCTACGTTCACCGGGACGGTAACAGATGTCACCAACAAACAACCGGTTTCGATCGTTATTCGACCGTTTGTTCCGCATATCGAACCTATGCGTGACAACGATTCTGCAACCGTAAGTTATTTGCTGTTGCGCAATGGGGTTCCGATCTTCAGATCTTTTACAGGGCTCGTGAAAATAGACAGAGTGATTCCTGGTAATAGTGGTTTTTGTTCGGATGCAAGTTGGAAGAAGTAAGCGCGTTGTTGTAACTGAAAAACGACTGTTGTTGGCGATAAACGCTGTTGTCGATGAGGTAAGGATTGATATTAAATTTTTTCAGCGTAATGGAGAAAGCACATGACAATTTATCAAGCTGGGACAACGGGGCAGGGCGGTGGATTATTGGCAGCCCCTTTACCTGAGTTACCGGATGGCCGCGGTACCAACGGTGACATTATTCCCATCGCCGCCATTTCTGTGGGCGCTGCTCTCACGCTTCTACTGGATACAACCGTTCCTGTAAACCAGAGAAATAATGATCAGGTGACACTGGATGTCACACGAATCGCGCCACCTCCCATTCCAACTCCCACAGACTACACAAGGCTTACACGCCTTACCCTTCCTGATATGGGTCAAAGGCCTGTTAAATTCCCGTTCCCAGTGCCCACCCAATTTCTGGGAGAGGATGCAACGCTAGCCGGCCCGACAACACTGTGGGTCCGTTGCGTGTATTTTGAACGGGGCTTCAACTCGCTGACTTCAGACTTCGTTCCGTTCCTCATTGACCGCACTGCCCCCTGGCAAGCGAAACCGGTGCAAACGGGCGCCAATCCCGGACAAACACCCGGCGCTAAAACAATTCCGCCAGCGACGTTTCCCAATGCCCCCGGCGATCTGGACGACATCTGGGCGAATCTCCCAGGAAGCTCAATGGGATTGAGGGTAGTGATTGACACCACTTACCCCAATGCTCAACCAACAGACCGCGTACGACTGTATGTGGCAAATCAACGATCCAATCCTCCTCAGGTGTCACCCTTCTACGATGACGTTATGCCTAGCAATGGTGAGGTAGTGGTTCCGACTGCCGAACTGAGAAAGATAACCAGTGGCAGGGCTTTCATCTGGTTCATTATTACTGATGATGCAGGCAACGAAAGCGCGTGGGGAGTGTATTTCAAAAACACTCGTTTTCTGCCGCTGCCCAATTTGGGTCCATTGGACGTCCCGGCAAACACCGATGGTCTGATCGATCTGAAGGATGCGCGTGCAGGTGTAACGGTGGAAGTGAATCGGCCGGTTGACGCACTCAACAACGACGAGGTGAGTGTCAAGTGGGGAGGCCAGCCGGCGCAGGACTTGCCGTTCGGCACCCTCACCAAGCTGACTTTCATCATTCCCTGGGCGGATCTGAGCAAAGAGTATTTCGATAATCAGACCGGCACAGATTACGAGCTGGATGTTGTGGTCACGGCTGACTTGATGCGTGCAAATGTTTCTGTCAGCGACGTGAATACGACGGTAAACACGGATTTCTCGACGAACCCTCCCTATATCGTCGATCCACTTATTCCGCCTCCTGAGTTCAATCCCGAATTCAAGCCATTGATTGTGCGGGGCCAGGCCCCCGTTATTGATAACGAACTCGGTCCACACGACGCCAATCGAACGGCTACGGCACACATTGATGTTTCGCCTGTGAGTGGCGGTACGTTCTTGGACCCGGAACCGGGTGACCTGTTAACCCTGATGTACCTCGGCGATCGGGGTGAGGTGGTCGTAAGTTCAACGCCGTTGGACGCGTCAAATATCAATACAGTCATTCCAGTTGATTTGCCTTACAGTGTTGTCGGCCCAGGTGGTCTGGGGGTAAAGCAAGTATGGTGGATATATGAAAACCCCGGCCGTAACAACACTCAAGCCGCGGTCAAAACGCCTGTGACAGTCAACACCGTAGTCATCACACTTGATCCACCGGAGTTCGTACGGCCACCCGCAGATGGCACTGAAGATCCGTTCATTATTTGCGACAGTTTGACCGGTACGGAACACGTAGCGAGATTCCGGATTCCGCCAAATACCCATTTTGTCGATGGTATGCCCATTACGTTCAGCTGGCGTGGGTTCCACACTGAGGACTATGCCACGCCGGCGCCTGTAGATACCGAGTTCACTGAAACTCGGAATATCACTGTGGCGGAACTGACGGCCGGGATGATCTTCGATGTCGGGCCTTATGATCCGGTGATTCGAAATCTTCCAGTACCTCCACCGCTAACCCCGGACCCCTCAGACTTTTACGCTGGTTATGTGAAAGTCTGGTATTCGACACCGACTGTGCCCACATCGGGGGTAACGGAAATGACGGTTTACTTGCTCAATGCCGACTACTTGTACTGTGAGTCAGAACCGGGTTGGGATCCCGCACCATAACCATCGTATAAAAGTTCAGAACTGCATTTGCCGGGAGAGTAAGGCTCTCCCGGCAGTGCTATCGCTGTCTGTCGTCAAAAGCACAGATTGTACTTCACGGGTGATGATAAATCCCACTCATAAAAGGAATAGTCCTACATAGAAGGTTCGAAGTTGTAGGTATGCTCCGACGCGGCCAACGACGGACGTCTGATGGAGCATCTCTTTGAACTGTCTTTCTACCGTCCCGACAAAACTCAGAGAGTAGTGACTATGAAGTTTGAAAAGATACTGGGACTAACAGTTATGAAGTTTACAGGCGTGCTCTCTTATGCAGTGGTCATAATGGCCGTCTCAGAGTCCGTCTATTCGCGAAATCTTCTGCCGGGAGAGGTGGAAACCGTCTCCAGTGGTGCAACGCCTGAAGCGTGGTTTATCCCTGCAACGGCAACTCTAAACATTAACGGTGCCGGCGCGCTGAATATCGAGGTTGGTGGTGGCACACTCAACGGCGACACCGCTGCCACATCACAGATAGATGCATCTTCAGGTGCTCGCATCAATCTGGCCCAGTCCAGGGTGACCAGCACAGGTTTTGATACCGCACTCGCATTGACTGACAGTTCGGCGACGGTTACGGGCAGTACATTGACCAGTCAAGGCAGGGCAATGTCTTTGGCTCGGGATCTGCTAATACCGGTGGGATCAATGGCGACCGTGTCCAACAGCACTTTGCTCGGAGGCATATCCGGTGCCGCGGTTACATCGCTCAGCACTCTGAACCTGGTCAATACCCGGGTGGAAGGGACGGGTTCGGATGGCATTGGTCTGGAACTGTTCGGTGGCCACGCCAATGTCAGCGCAGACAGCCGGATCACCGGCGGGCTCAACGGCGTCATGTTCGGGGACGACACTGTACTGAATCCCGGCGATGTGATGGGGCAGAGCCGATTGAAGCTGGACGGATCAACCGTGCAAGGTCGTACTGGCGCTGCGATCAGTGTCAATTTCGTTACTCCGGCCGGCCAGCCGGTCTTGATCGAAGTAAACAACGGTTCCAGCCTGATCGGAGGCAACGGCAATATCCTGGAGGTGATCGATGGCGCCACTGCCCGGTTCCAGGTCGACAACAGCAAGCTGTCTGGCAACATCGAAGTCGCTGAGGGTGGAGAAGCCAGCGTACTGTTACGAAACTCTGCGAGCCTTGACGGCAATCTGGTCAACGTTGATTCGGTCACGCTCGATACCCAAAGCTCTCTGACCGGCAACATCCAAGGTTCCGGAGCCGGCGTGGTGACGCTGGACAATAGCGCGGTCTTGCATGGCGCCGTCACCGGAGTCAGCAACATGTCGATCAGCCATGGTGCAGAGTGGAACATGGTCGGTAGCAACGCTGTCACCCGCCTCGACCTGCAGGGCGGCAGCGTGCGCTTCGGGGCGAATCAGGCGTTCACTCGCCTGGACATCGCCAACCTGTCAGGCAAAGGTCAGTTCCTCATGGACACGGATGTTGCCACCGGAGAGACGGATTTTTTGAATGTCACGCAATCTGCCTCCGGCCAGCATGAGCTGGTGGTGGCTGCTACTGCCAGCGAGCCGGTCAGTGGCGCGCCGGTCAAGGTGGGCAATATCGCCGCAGGGGATGCGCAGTTTTCCTTGAAAAACGATCAGGTGGATGTTGGTGCTATAGGCTACAAACTGGTGAAAGAAGGCGAAGGGTTGTTCCTGCAACCCGATGCGACAAGTCCGAGCACGGGGTCAAAAACAGCTCTGGCAATTGCCGGCACCGCCCCCACAGTGATTTATGCTGAAATGACTACCCTTAATACTCGCCTCGGGGACCGCCGCATGGCCGGCACCCAGCCTCGGGCGCGATCCGTCGCTGCTCTGGACTCGGATACTCAAGGCTCGACATCCGGTGTCTGGATACGTACTTACGGAAATCAGTACAACGTCAAGAATGCATACGGTGATGGCTATAAACAAAATCAGACCGGGGTCTCCGTAGGGGTGGATACGCCTCTGTCGGCGATGGGTGACGGTCAATGGTTGATCGGCGCCTTTGGTGGTTACAGCACCACGCGGCTGAACCTGACGCGCGGCAGCTCTGGCTCGATCGATAGCGTTTATCTGGGCACATACCTGACCTGGTATGACGAAGAGACCGGGTATTACGTGGATACCGTCGCCAAGGTCAACCGTTTCAATAACGACGTTAAAGTCACATTGAGTGATGACTCTCGAACAAAGGGCAATTTTGATAACCTGGGCGTGAGCGGATCTGTCGAGGTCGGCAAGCACATCGTCTTTAACAAAGGCTATTTCATCGAACCTTCTGCACAACTCGGTGCGGCGGCTGTGGAGGGCAAAACGTACCGTCTGGACAATGGATTGCACGTGGACAGCGATGAGACCCGGTCTTTGCTCGGCAAGGTCGGCATGACCGTTGGTCGTGAATTGGTTATGGACAACGGCGGTAAGCTTCAGCCCAGACTGCATGCCGCCGTCAGCCATGAGTTTGTCAAAAGTAATCGTGTCAGTGTGAACGACACTGACTTCAACAATGATTTGTCCAGCACCAGTCTGGAGTTGACCGGCGGGCTGAACTGGATACCTGCGAACAATAAGTGGCAGGTTTATGCGGAGATCGGAACCAGTCGTGGCAGCAAAGTTGACCAGGAGCTGGGGGGGAGCATGGGGTTGAGTTATAACTTCTAAGTAGAGTCGCGAATAAAAAAGGAAGCTTGAAAGCTTCCTTTTTTATTGCGGGCTGTTGGCGATTTATTTTCGGCTCTGGCTCAGATCGGCGTTAACAAGTAATTCTCCATTGATCGGAAACAGACTGTTGCCATCTGCCCCACCATGATCAAACAAACCGTTCCACGTCGCGGTCAGGGTTTTTTCGATGTCATCATATTGAAACGTAATGCTACCGCTGTCGGCCACGTGTAAATCGCCATTCACGGGATTTGAGTTGTAGGTCACTCTGACATCTTCTATATCCTTGGATATTGAAGACGTTCCCGTTGCAGGTTTTTTGTAAAAGACAAATTCGATTGTTTGCGTCATGCCATTTTCAGTGTGTCCAGCTCTTAACCAGTAATGCTGCCCATCGGGAAAATCCTTCAGCTCGATTGAAGGGATAGAGGTAGAGCGAAACTCCTTGAATGCAGGGGTTTTGACGTGTTTGAAATTTGGATTGGAATCGCCATTGATGGTGGCGGACAAGTACGCTTGTGCTGAAAGAGTTGTCGGGTAGGCCCGGGCTGCGAAGCTCATGAGTTTATCTCCATACATGATAGTTAGAGGCATCCAAAGACTGAGCAGTCCTAATCCTGGATGCTGTATGGAAACTTAAATATAACCCCGCTGTAAACTGTCAGAGTTGACAGTTTACATTGTGGTGGTTTTGTGGGTTTTAATTTAAATGTTTAAGCTGATTGGCTATATAAAAAATGGTATATGGGGGCGCTCTTTTATTAAGAATCAAGCTAATACGCTTAGCCATGTAGAGCCCAATAACAATAGTGCCATGCAACGGTTGAAGCGCCGAATCGTTAGCGCAGAGCGTAAAACACGAGATGATCCGATGCCCAGTGCCGCCCAGCATCCCAGGCATGGAATGGCGACAAGAAAAAATACGATCGACAAGTACAGTGTATGAATGATCCGGTCTTCTGTGTGCACAGTGAACACGCTCGCGACTGCCAAGGCCATTGCCCAGGTTTTGGGGTTGATCAGTTGCAATCCTGCAGCACCCCATAAACCCAGGCGCCGATGGTTATGGGCTGGAGCATCGGGCTTGGATACTTCGACAGGGTCCTGGAACATTTGCAAGGCCAGGAAACTCAGCCAGACGACGCCAACCCACCGCATTGCCTGTTGCACGCCGGGGTTCGCGTTGAGGGCTTGACCAAAACCACTGCCCACTAACAACACAATCAATGCCGCGCTCGCGCAGGCGCCAAAAATGATCGGCAATGCGGCTTTGAAACCGTATCTCGCGCTGTTGCTCAGGACCAAAATGTTGGTTGGCCCCGGCGTAATGGAGGCGACGAAAGCGAACAGCAAAAATGGCAGCAGCGTGGGAAAGGTGGACAACATGGCAGCGGACTCCGTGAATGATCTCAGGAGCCAATCCTCACAAAGCCTGCTTCACGCGTCTGGAAGATTTGAGCAGCGCTTGCGATACAGCGCCGGCGTCAAGCCATAAGCCCGGACAAACCAGCGGCCCAGGTGACTCTGGTCGGCAAACCCCAGCTCCATCGCCACCGTCGCCGGTTGCTCGCCACGTGCCAACATTCGCCGGGCAGTGGCCAGGCGCAATTGCACCAGATACGCGTGGGGTGCCATCCCATAAGCGGCCTTAAAGGCGCGGGTCAGGCGGAAGCGATCAACTCCGGTGACGGCAGCCAGTTGGTCGAGGCCGATGTCGTATTGAGCGTTGGCATGCAGATACTCCCTCGCCTTCTGCGCCACCAGCGGCAGGCGCGGATCCTCGCCATAGCGGGCGCGCCAGTGCAGGTGACTGGTCAGCCGTTCGAGCAAACCGTCGAGGGCGGTCTGGCGGACGATTTTCAGCTCACCGTGATGCAGGGTTTGAAACGCCAGGCTGGTGGCGTGGGCCAGTCGCGAGTCGCTGGCCAGGGTGTTGGCGAAACTCAATTGACTGTTGTCGGGGGCATTTTCGAAGACTGCACTGAGTTCACGTTTCAGCCACTGCGGGTCGAGGTACAGCATGCGGTAGGTGAAACCGTCTTCGGTCGGCGCGTCGCCGTCGTGGATGTCACCTGGCTCGAGCAGAAACACCTTGCCCGGCGTGCTTTGGTGCTTCGCCCGCCGACAGTGGAACTGCTGAACCCCTTGCTCGGTGACGCCCACCAGATAGCTGTCATGCCAGTGCGGGTCGTAGGCATGGCCTTCGAAATGCGCGCGCAGGGTCTCGATGCCGGTGTCGGCGTCCTGGGCCAGGTCGATCCAGTTGTGAGTCGTCATGCTGCACCTGTGAGACGGATAGCCGACGTATTTAACGCCCGCGCCGAGGGCGGTGACTAGAACGTTTGTGCAGGATCAGTTGAACAGTCCCGCCGCGATGTTGATCGAGAACCCGAGAATGGCCGTGTTGAACAGAAAGCCGATCAGCGACTGCGCCAGGACAATCTTGCGCAAATCCCGAGTCGCCACGCCAACATCGGACGTCTGCACCGCTGCGCTGATGGTGAAAGAGAAATACAGGAAGTCCCAGTAATTGGGCGTTGTCAGACCTTCAGCAAAACGCAGTGCCGGGTCTTTGCCGCCCCAGGTGTAGAACAGACGGGCGTAGTGCACGCTGAAAATCACCCCGATCAGCAGCCATGAACCGATCACCGTCAACGCGGTAAAACCGTAATGCAGCAGCTTGCGCGTGGTTTCAAGGTCTTTGCTGCCAGCCAGTTCGAAAGTGATGGTCGCCAGGCTGGCAATCGCCGCGATACACACCACAAACAGCACCAACCCGGCATTTTCGTCTTCGACCTCGGCAATGCGCTTCACGTCCGGCGCTTTGGCGCGCGCGGTGAGCCAGAGCATCAGGACCAGGTAAGTCCAGACGCCGGCATTCCAGCCGAAGAGGATTTTGCTGATGATCGAGTCGGCCGGCGCCAGAATGCCCACCGCGACGCCGAGGGTGGCCGCGGCGGACAGGCGAGGGTGGGTGCGGGCGAGGAAGGACATGTGAACTCGATGCGTCAGGGCTTTGCAAACACCTTAGCCCAGCGCATCCAGTTGTGACCACCAAGCTGTAGGCGATGAGGCCTCCTGTGGGAGCGGGCTTGCTCGCGAAGGCTGTGTGTCGGTCAACATCCATGTTGAATGTGATGGCCTCTTCGCGAGCAAGCCCGCTCCCACAGGGGTAGGTGGTGTGGGTTAGAGGTCTTTATGCCGTTTGCGGACCAACTTCATCACCACCACAAAAAACACCGGCACAAATACCACCGCCAGCGTCGCGGTGATCATCCCGCCAATCACCCCGGTGCCGATGGCTTGCTGGCTCGCCGAACTGGCCCCGGTGGCAATCGCCAACGGCACCACGCCGAGGATGAATGCCAGCGACGTCATTACAATCGGCCGCAGTCGCAGGCGTGCGGCTTGCAGGGTGGCGTCGATCAGGTCATGGCCTTCGTCGTACAGGCTCTTGGCGAACTCGATGATCAGGATCGCGTTCTTCGCCGACAGCCCGATGATGGTGATCAGCCCGACCTTGAAAAACACGTCGTTGGGCATCCCGCGCAAGGTCACGGCCAGTACCGCGCCGAGTACGCCGAGCGGCACCACCAGCAGCACCGAGGTCGGAATCGACCAGCTCTCATACAACGCGGCCAGACACAGGAACACGATCAGCAACGACAAACCGAGCAGGATCGGCGCCTGACTGCCGGACAACCGCTCCTGCAACGACAACCCGGTCCATTCCTGGCCCAATCCTGCCGGCCCTTGCGCCACCAGACGCTCGATTTCCGCCATGGCTTCGCCAGTGCTGTGACCGGGCGACGGTTCACCGGAAATGCTGATCGCCGGGTAGCCGTTGTAGCGCGTCAATTGCGCCGGGCCCTGAGTCCATTTGGCCTGGACGAAGGCCGACAACGGCACCATTTTCCCGGCGCTGTTGCGCACGTGAATCTTCAGCAGATCGGCGACCTGACTGCGCTGATCGCCTTCGGCCTGTACCACCACACGCTGCATCCGCCCCTGATTGGGGAAGTCGTTGATGTAGGCCGAACCGACGGCGGTGGACAGCACATTGCCAATGTCGGCAAAGGACACGCCCAGCGCGTTCGCCTGTTTACGGTCGACTACCAGTTGCACTTGCGGTGCTTCGGCCAGCGCGCTTTCGCGCACGTTTATCAGGATCGGACTTTTCTCGGCGGCAGCGAGCAATTCACTGCGCGCCTGCATCAACGTGGCATGGCCGAGGCCGCCACGGTCCTGCAAGCGGAACTCGAAACCGCTGGAAGTGCCGAGGCCATCTACCGGCGGTGGCAGGACGGCAAACGCTACGGCGTCCTTGATCTGGCTCAACGCGATGTTGGCGCGATCGGCAATCGAACTGGCCGAGTCGTCGCTACCTCGATCAGACCAGTCCTTGAGCGTGGTAAACGCCAACGCCGCGTTCTGCCCGCTGCCGGAGAAGCTGAAACCGAGAATCACCGTGCTGTCGCCGACGCCGGGTTCAGTGGCGTTGTGGGCTTCGATCTGCTCGACCACCTGCACCGTGCGGTTCTTGCTTGCACCCGGTGGCAGTTGAATGTCGGTGATGGTGTAACCCTGATCTTCCACCGGTAGAAACGAGGAGGGCAGTCGACTGAAGCACACGCCCAATCCGATCAGCAGCACGCCGTAGATCAACAGGTAACGTCCAGTGCGTTTCAGCGCATAGGCGACCCAGCCTTGATAACGCTCGGTCAGTTGCTCGAAACGCCGGTTGAACCAGCCGAAGAACCCACGCTTCTCGTGATGTTCGCCCTTGGCAATCGGCTTGAGCAGCGTCGCGCACAACGCCGGGGTCAAGGTCAGGGCGAGGAACGCCGAGAACAGAATCGAAGTCGCCATCGACAAGGAGAACTGCCGGTAAATCACCCCGACCGACCCCTGCATGAACGCCATCGGAATGAACACCGCGACCAGCACCAGCGTGATGCCGATGATCGCCCCGGTGATCTGCTTCATTGCCTTGCGCGTTGCCTCTTTGGGCGACAGGCCTTCGGTGGCCATGATTCGCTCGACGTTCTCCACCACCACAATCGCGTCATCCACCAGGATGCCGATCGCCAGCACCATGCCAAACATGGTCAGCACGTTGATCGAAAACCCGAGCGCCAACATGGTCGCAAACGTGCCCATCAGCGCCACCGGTACTACGAGGGTTGGAATCAGCGTGTAGCGGATGTTTTGCAGGAACAGGAACATCACAGCGAACACCAGCAACATCGCCTCGCCCAGGGTGTAAACCACCTTGGTGATCGAGACTTTGACGAAGGGCGAGGTGTCGTACGGGATCTTGTATTCCACACCAGCCGGGAAGTAGCGCGCCAGTTCGTCCATCTTCGCCCGCACCAACGTGGCAGTGCTCAGGGCATTGGCGCCCGGCGCCAATTGCACGCTGACGGCGGTCGACGGTTTGCCGTTGAGGCGCGTGGAGAACTGATATTCCTGACTGCCGATCTCGACGCGCGCCACGTCTTTGATGCGCACAGTTGAGCCGTCGGGATTGGCTTTCAGGACGATGTCGGCGAATTCTTCCGGTGTCGACAACTGACCTTTGACCAGAATGGTCGCGGTGATTTCCTGGGTGGTGCGGGTCGGCAAGTCGCCGATGCTGCCGGCCGACACTTGTGCGTTCTGCGCGACGATGGCGGCGTTGACGTCAGCCGGGGTCAGGTTGAAACCGATCAGCTTCTGCGGATCGATCCAGATTCGCATGGCCCGTTCGGCGCCATACAACTGTGCCTTGCCGACGCCGTCCAGACGTTTGATCTCGTTCATCACGTTGCGCGCCAGGTAATCGCTGAGCGCCACGTCGTCGAGCTTGCCGTCGCTGGAGGTGAGGGTGATCAGCAGCAGGAAACCGGCGGAGACTTTCTCCACCTGCAAGCCCTGCTGCGTCACCGCTTGAGGCAGGCGTGACTCGACTACTTTCAGACGGTTTTGCACATCGACCTGAGCCATTTCCGGATCAGTGCCCGGCTGGAACGTCGCGGTGATGGTGGCACTGCCGAGGCTGCTCTGGGATTCGAAATACAGCAGGTGGTCAGCGCCGTTGAGTTCTTCCTCGATCAGGCTGACCACGCTTTCGTCCACGGTCTGTGCCGAAGCACCTGGGTAGGTGGCGTAGATTTCGACTTTCGGCGGCGCGACGTTGGGGTATTGCGCCACCGGCAACTGCGGAATGGCCAGGGCGCCGGCCAACAGGATGAACAGGGCAACCACCCAGGCGAACACCGGGCGATCGATAAAGAACTGCGGCATAAAGAAGCGTCCTGCTTACTGACCAGAAGCCTGGGCAAGTGGAAGAGGGGTGTCGTCGATCTGCACTTTTTCGCCGGGACGGGCGTGTTGCAGGCCTTCGGTGACGATGCGGTCACCGGGCTTGAGGCCGCTGGTGACGATCCAGCGATCGTTCTGCACGGCGCCCAGTTCGACCGGTTGCTGGCCGACCCGTAGTTCGGCGTCGAGCACCAGCACTTGGGCGATGCCGGCGCTGTCACGCTGGATGGCCCGTTGCGGCACGCTGATGCCTTGCTGAATGACCGCTTGCTCCAGACGCACGCGCACGAAGCTGCCCGGCAGCAAGTCGAGGTCCGGGTTGGGGAATTCGCTGCGCAGGATGATCTGGCCGGTGCCGGGGTCGACGGTGATGTCGGCGAACAGCAACTTGCCGGGCAACGGATAGAGGCTGCCGTCGTCCTGGATCAGCGTGGCTTTGGCCTGGTCCTGACCGACCTGCTGCAACTGGCCGGAACGGAACGCCCGGCGCAGGTCGTTGAGTTCGCGGGTCGATTGGGTGAGGTCGGCATGGATCGGGTTCAGTTGCTGAATCAATGCCAGCGGCGTGGTTTCGTTCTGCCCGACCAGTGCGCCTTCGGTCACCAACGCGCGGCCGATGCGCCCGGAGATCGGCGCCGTGACCGTGGCGTAACCCAGGTTGAGTTTCGCCCGTTCCACGGCGGCTTTGTTCGCGGCGACGTCGGCAGCCGTTTGCCGGGCACTGGCCCGGGCGTTGTCATAATCCTGACCGCTGATGGCATTGCCTTCGATCAACTGCGCGTAACGCTGCTCTTGCAGGCGCGCCTGGAACGCGTTGGCTTCAGCCTTGCGCAGCGCCGCTTCAGCGCTGTCCAGGTCTGCCTTGAACGGCGCCGGGTCGATACGGAACAACACTTCACCTTTTTTCACATCGCTGCCTTCGCGGAAGTCCCGTTGCAACACCACGCCGGCAACCCGGGCGCGGACTTCGGCAATCCGTGGCGCGGCAATCCGCCCGCTCAGCTCACTGGTGATCGACAGGGGGCTGGCTTGGATGGTTTCGATCCGAACCGTGGCCAGAGGCGCCTGTTCTTCGGCCGTCGAGGCCTTGTCACAAGCGCTCAGCGTCACCGCCAGTGCAATCAGGCTGAGCCTGGCAAGCAGATTCTTTGACATGTAATACCCCAATAATGACCCCCAGCATCCTACGGGGAGGCGACGAGGGTAGCGGTGAAGCTTTGTAGGCGCTGTGTGAAATTGTGTAAGGGTTTTACTCAGGCATGGGTGAGGGCGTATATCCTTCGCAACTTGATTACGTTTGCGCCTGCCAGGACGCCTTCGCGAGCAAGCCCGCTCCCACAGTTGAAATGCATTCCCCTGTGGGAGCGGGCTTGCTCGCGAAGAGGCCGGATCAGGCACCACAGCACTTTCTGGAAACACCCATGCCCAACATCCTCCTGGTCGAAGACGACACCGCGCTCTCGGAACTGATTGCCAGTTACCTGGAACGCAACGGCTATAGCGTCAGCGTGATCAGCCGTGGTGACCATGTGCGCGAACGTGCGCGGGTCAATCCGCCGGACCTGGTGATCCTCGACCTGATGCTGCCGGGGCTCGATGGCCTGCAAGTCTGCCGCTTGTTGCGCGCCGATTCGGCCACGCTGCCGATCCTGATGCTCACCGCCCGCGATGACAGCCACGATCAGGTGCTGGGCCTGGAAATGGGCGCCGACGACTACGTCACCAAACCCTGCGAACCGCGTGTGTTGCTGGCCCGGGTGCGGACGTTGTTGCGTCGCAGCAGCCTGACTGAACCGCAGACGGCCAACGACCGCATTCTGATGGGCAATCTGTGCATCGACCTGTCCGAGCGCACCGTGACCTGGCGCGAGCAATTGGTCGAACTGTCCAGCGGTGAATACAACCTGCTGGTGGTGCTGGCCCGGCATGCCGGCGAGGTGCTCAGTCGCGACCAGATTCTGCAACGCCTGCGCGGCATCGAGTTCAACGGCACCGACCGCTCGGTGGACGTGGCGATTTCCAAGCTGCGGCGCAAGTTCGACGACCACGCCGGCGAGGCGCGCAAGATCAAGACCGTGTGGGGCAAGGGTTACCTGTTCAGCCGTTCCGAGTGGGAATGCTGAGTCGATGTTCAGAATCCTGTTTCGCCTGTACCTGGTAACCATCGTTTCGTACAGCGCGGCGATCTATCTGGTGCCTGACGTGGTGATCAAGGTCTTCCAGGAGCGCTTTGTCACCTACAACCTCGATTATTCGCGCGGGCTGCAAACCCTCATCGTCAAACAGTTTCACGCCGTGCCCCCGGAGCAGTGGCCGGCATTGGCCGCGGAGATGGACAAGGAATTCCAGCCGCTGCACATCGTCCTGACCGGTAACGACGACGCCGATTTCACCCCTGATGAGCGCAAACGTCTGCAGCGTGGCGAGCACGTCGTGCGCATTGGCGACTGGGGCTGGCGCACCCTGGCGGTATCGCCGCTGAACGAGCGGACGGTGGTGGAGATGGTCGTGCCGCCGGACCCGATGGACGTCAGCCTGTTGTACTGGAGCATCAACGTGCTGATCGGCGCGACCATGCTCGCCTGCCTGTTGCTGTGGCTGCGCCCGCACTGGCACGACCTGGAGCGCCTCAAAGGTACGGCTGAACGTTTCGGCAAGGGCCACTTGAGCGAGCGTACACAGATTTCCAAAAGCTCCAACATCGGTAGCCTGGCCAATGTCTTCGACACAATGGCCGGCGATATCGAGAACCTGCTCAACCAGCAGCGGGACCTGCTCAATGCCGTCTCTCACGAATTGCGCACGCCCCTGACACGACTGGATTTCGGCCTGGCGCTGGCACTGTCCGACGATTTGCCCGCTGCCAGCCGCGAACGTCTGCAAGGTCTGGTCGCGCACATTCGCGAACTCGATGAGCTGGTACTGGAACTGTTGTCCTATAGCCGCCTGCAAAACCCGGCGCGGCTGCCGGAGCGGGTCGAGGTGTCGCTGGATGAATTTATCGACAGCATCCTCGGCAGCGTCGACGAAGAACTGGAGTCCCCGGACATCGTTATCGATGTGCTCCTGCACGGACAACTTGAACGCTTCGCCCTCGACCCAAGACTGACTGCCCGCGCTATTCAGAACCTGCTGCGCAATGCGATGCGTTACTGCGAAAAACGCATTCAGATTGGTGTGCAGGTGTGTGCCAAGGGGGCTGAAATCTGGGTGGACGATGACGGGATCGGTATTCCGGATGAGGAGCGTGAGCGGATATTTGAACCTTTCTATCGACTGGATCGCAGTCGGGACCGGGCTACTGGCGGGTTTGGTCTGGGGTTGGCCATCAGTCGTCGAGCGCTGGAAGCTCAGGGCGGCACGCTCACCGTCGAAGCGTCGCCGCTGGGTGGGGCACGGTTCCGGTTGTGGTTGCCCACCTCAGCCTGACGCATTCTTTGTAGCAGCTGCCGAGCCTGCGAGGCTGCGTTCGAGCCGGGGTCGCGCCCGACCGCAGCACTCGTAAAACCAGGCAACCGGTTCTTTCAGGAAAACCGCGTCCGCCGGACTTGCGAGGACTGCGGTCGGGCGCGACCCCGGCTCGAACGCAGCCTCGCAGGCTCGACAGCTGCTACAGGAGGTTAACCTGGCACTTCGGTAGATTGAATCAAACCAACCCCAGCCACCTGCATCCGCTCGATCGCTGCGGCCAGTGAGCCGTCCAGATCAATCGCCCGACACGCATCCATCACCACAAACGTCTGTACGTCGATGACCAGCAAGGCTGTGCGTGAAGAAATAGGCATGGGTGGGTTTTCCTCCTTGGAAATGAGACACCGAGCATAGTGACAAAACGGATCACGCGCTCAGCCGGCCTCTCAACAATTTCGCCATGTCCTCCAGATCCACCACCGGGTTATGCCCGATCAGCATCCAGGCATGTTGCATGTCGGCCCAATAGACAATGTTCATCCCGTACCGGCGCTCCTGGGCGAAATGCCGGCTGCCGCTGTTGGAGCGGGTGACGCACAGCGCCATGGGGCCGTGCGTCGGGTCCAGGTAGGTGATTTGGGCAATGGCGACGCCGTCGTACTCGAGGATTTGCGCGCGCTTGTACTCGGAGCGTGGCAGGGCCAGTTGCGCCGGCACAAGATTCAGGCCCAGACGCGCATCAATGGTCCGCAGTTGCGCTCGCTGAGCGGCTTCGTCAGTGGGCAAGTGGTCCAGGGTTTGCGGCACGTAAAGCGACATGTACTCGGCCACCAGCCCGCGCCAGTTTTCCTTTTGCTGGCTCAACTGCCAACCGAGGAACAGCCGATCCGCCAGTACGCCACTCACCACCAACCCGGCGGCCGCCGCGAGAAACCAGCGCCGATTCATGGCCGGGCGTTCAGGTGAAGGCAAGGTGTCGAGCATCGATTGCAAGCGGTCCACGGGCGCCTGGCGACCCAGCTCATCGTAGGCCTCCTTGAACGGCAGGCTGCTGCGGGCCAGCCATTGCAGGCGCAGATTGAGCGTCGGGTCCTCGGCAATGGCCGCGTCGATGCGGGTGCGCTGTTCGCTGTCGAGCTGGTCGTCGAGGTAGGCCACCAGTTGCTCATCCGAGGGTACCGTCGGGCGTGCGTGATCGTTCATCGACGTTCTCCAGAGGAAGGGTTCGGCACGGCGTGCAACGGCGGGTACTCGGCCAGTTTCGCCCGTGCAGCGGCCAGGCGACTCATGACGGTGCCGATGGGCACATCCAGCACGTCGGCCACTTCGCGGTAGGACAAACCTTCGACATAGGCGAGAAACACCGTTTCTCGCTGGGTTTCGGGCAAGGCATCCACACGCCTGATCACCTGCGCCGCGAGGACATGGGTTTGCGCCGCGTATTCACCGTCGAACGACAAGGCGTTGTCGGCATCCACCAGCCCCTGTCCATGACGCACCCTTCGGGAGCGAACTTCGTTGAGCCAGATCGAGTGCAGAATACTCAGCAACCAACGGTCCATGCGGGTGCCCGGGACAAACTGCCCGGCACGCTCGAGCGCCCGCACGCAGGTGGCCTGCACCAGGTCTTCGGCGACATGTCGTTGCCGGGACAACAGCAGGCCGTAGCGCCATAAACGCGCCAGGTGCTGGCCCAGTTCTGCCCGTATTGCCTGATCGCTGGCGATGGCGACCTCCGTCTGCTCGGTGTGTCAGGTTTTCGATGAGTCGTTGATGGCTTCGGCCAGGTCCTGGTATTCCTCGCAGGTTGTGCTGCCGCAGATGGTTTTGATCTGCTGCAACTGCTCCTGCGCCAGGTCCAGCCGACCTTTGACCACATACGCTTCGCCCAGGTATTCGCGAACTTGCGCGTAGTGCGGGTCAAGTTTGACCGATTGCAGGTAATAACCGATGCCTTCGTCGGTACGCCCCAGTTTACGCGTAGCGTAGCCGCGATAGTTCAAGGCCTCGGCGGTGTTTGGCTGTTTGAGGGTGTCGAGCAGGGCCAGGGCTTCTTCGTAGCGACCGTCCTTGGCCAGGCGATAGGCGTAAACGGTGCGGTCGGCGTCCGGTACCAGGCTGCTGGTTTGCTTGAGGCATTTTTGCGACCGGGAGTCGAAGACCTGCCCTTTGGGGCAATTCGGTCTTGCGGGGGCGTCATCGCCACCACCATTGGCGAATGCAAGCGAACTGGACAAGGCGACTGCCAGCAGCAACTGGACGGTTAACACAGCGAAACGGATGTTCATGGGTGATGCTCCACAGGTTAATTCGCTTCAGTTCGTGCCATGCCCCGGCAACATGCGGTGCAAAGTGTTATCACGCAAGCTGAAATGGTGAACTCTCAGGGGGGATGAAAGGTGAACACCGCAGGGTGAACAATTATTCATTTCTTTCTGGCGGTCTGTGCAAGGAAAGCTCAAATCGAGGCGCTATGCTCGACAGCATTCGTTGTCGATCTGGAGCACTGCCATGAAAGATCAGGTCCATCACTCGGCGGCTGCCGGCTATAGAACCGGCGCTGATACCTACGTTCGCGGTCGTCCGGATTATCCGCCGCAAATGGCCGATTGGCTGACGGGTACCCTTGGTTTGAACGCGGACAAAGCCGTGGTTGATCTGGGCGCCGGTACCGGCAAGTTCACCGGTCGGCTGGTGGCGACCGGCGCGCAAGTGATTGCGGTGGAGCCGGTGGCGCAGATGCTAGAGAAATTGTCCGAAGCCTTCCCCGAAGTGCTGGCCGTCAGCGGCACCGCCATGGACCTGCCGCTGCCCGATGCTTCGGTGGACGTGGTGATCTGCGCCCAGGCTTTTCACTGGTTTGCCGGCACCGAAGCACTGACCGAAATTGCCCGTGTACTCAAACCCGGCGGCAAGCTTGGGCTGGTGTGGAACCTGCGGGATACCCGGGTGAGCTGGGTGCCGAAACTGGATGCGATCGTCAATGCGCTGGAGGGCGATACGCCGCGCTATTACACCGGAGCCTGGCGACAGGCGTTTCCGCATGCGGCATTCGGACCGCTGGCGGAACAGTGTTTCAGCCATAGGCATACAGGCTCGCCGGAAGATGTGATTTTCAACCGCGTGCGCTCCACCAGTTTTGTGGCGGCATTACCAGAGGAGGAGCGGGCGAAGGTTGATGAGCAGATCAGGGCGCTAATTGCGGCGGAGCCTGACCTGCGTGGCAGAGACGTGGTGACGGTGCCCTATGAGACGGCGGTGTTTGTAGCGGTGAAGGGCAGTTAGATCGGTGGTGAGGCCATTCGCGAGCAGGCTCGCTCCCACACTGGTATGCGGCCGGACACAAAAATCTATGGTCGCTGAAAATCTATTGTGGGAGCGAGCCTGCTCCGGGCGGCGTTCCGACGAAGAACGATGACTCGGTATCAGCTCAGTAGACGGATTGGTTCTCCCGCAGACCAAGCCTGAATATCCTCAATCATCTGCGAGAAAAACTGGTGATAGTTCTGCTGGCTGACATACCCGACATGGGGCGTGGCCAGCACGTTGTCCAGGGTTCTGAACGGATGATGAGGCGGCAAGGGTTCCTGCTCGAAGACGTCCAGCGCAGCACCGGCCAGTCGCCGTTTCTGCAACGCCTTGATCAACGCGGCCTCATCGACAATCGGTCCGCGCGCCGTGTTGACCAGCAGCGCCGTGGGTTTCATCCAGTCCAGCGCCTGGGCGTCCACCAAGCCACGGCTACGATCGCTGAGCACCAAATGGACCGACAGCACATCGGCCTGTTCGAACAGTTCCTGCTTGCTGACGTAGGTCACGCCGACTTCGGCTGCGCGTTCGGCGGTCAGGTTCTCGCTCCAGGCAATCACCCGCATGCCGAATACTTGACCGAACTGGGCAACGCGAGTGCCGATGCTGCCCAGACCGAGGATCGCCAGGGTCTTGCCGTGCAGGTCGCCACCCAGGCTTTGCTGCCATAAACCGGCGCGCAGGGCGTTGGCTTCGACCACCAGGTTGCGGGTCGCCGCCATGATCAGCGCCCAGGTCAGTTCCGGCGCGGCGTGCTTGTAACTGTCGGTGCCACAGACCTGGATACCCAGTGCGGTGGCGGCTTTCAGGTCCAGGGCGGCGTTACGCATGCTGCCGGTGACCAGCAGCTTGAGTTTCGGCAAGCGCCGCAGCAGGTCCTCATCGAACCGGGTGCGCTCGCGCATCACGCAGATCACCTCGAACTCACCCAACCGTGCCGCCAGGGTTTCGTTGTCGGCAGGGTAGTCATGGATGAAGTTCACCTGGCCGATGTCGTCCAGCACCGACCAGTCCACCACGCCACGGGCCACGTCCTGCCAGTCATCAATCACCGCAATCTGCACTGCCATCAGCCTTACCTCATCAATGAACGGGGTTGGTTTTGTTCAGCCAGGCGAGCAGGGCCTGGTGGAATTGCGCCGGTTCTTCCATTTGCGGCGCGTGGCCCATGCCGGGGAATTCGACCAGCGTCGACCGGGGAATCAGCTTCGCCACCTGCTTGCCGAGGACGTCGTAGTGACCGAGTTTCGCCTTGACCTCGGGCGGCGCGATGTCGCTGCCGATGGCCGTGGTGTCGGACGTACCGATCAGCAGCAGGGTCGGCATCTTCAGGTCCTTGAACTCGTAGTACACCGGTTGGGTGAAGATCATGTCGTAGATCAGCGCCGAATTCCACGCCACCTGCGTATGCCCCGGTCCTTTATTCAGCCCGGCGAGCATGTCTACCCAACGATCGAATTCCGGTTTCCAGCGGCCGCCGTAATAGGTGTTGCGTTCATAGGTGCGGATGCCGTCGGCCGTGAGTTTTAGCTCGCGTTCGTACCATTGATCAACCGTGCGATAGGGCACGCCGAGGGCTTTCCAGTCTTCCAGGCCGATGGGGTTGACCAGTGCCAGTTGTTCGACTTGATCGGGGTATTGCAGCGCATAGCGAGTGGCGAGCATGCCGCCGGTGGAGTGCCCGAGAATACTGGCTTTTTGAATGCCGAGGGCCTTGAGCAATTGCTGAGTATTGGTCGCCAGTTGCTGGAAGCTGTACTGATAGTTGTCCGGTTTGCTGGAGGTGCAGAAACCGATCTGGTCCGGGGCGATGACCCGGTAACCGGCCTCACTCAAGGCCTTGATCGAACTGTCCCAGGTGGCACCGCAGAAATTCTTGCCGTGCATCAGCACCACGCTGCGTCCATTGGCCTTGCGGTGGGCGGCGACATCCATGTAACCCATTTGAAGGGATTTGCCCTGGGACTCAAAGGCGAAATGCTTGACCGTGTAGGGGTATTCGAACCCTTGCAGTTCCGGGCCATATTCCGGGCCTTCAGCGTGGGCGATGACAGGCAACGCAGCGGTCAGCAGCAGGCCGGGCAGCCAGCGCGAGCGAGTGAGGGACATGGGTGAACTCCATTGGAAATCGGCCGATGCTGGATCGGCATGATTAGGGCGACATTAAACACAGGCAATCGCCGTGGATAATCGTTCAACCCATCCAGCCCACTGTGGCCATGGCCAACACACCATAACGGGCGCCTTTGGCGAGGGTCACGATCAGCAGAAATCGCCCCAGCGGCTCGCGCATCACGCCGGCCACCAAGGTCAACGGATCACCGATCACAGGCACCCAGCTCAGCAGCAACGACCAATGACCGTAGCGCTGATAATGGACTCGGGCTTTTTCCAGATGGCGCGGGCTGACCGGAAACCAGCGACGGTCGCGAAATCGCTCGATGCCGCGACCCAGCCACCAGTTCAGCAGCGACCCCAAAACATTGCCCAACGTCGCCACGGCCAGCAGTGACCAGAGCCAGTACTTACCGCTGAGCAACAGCCCCACCAGCACCGCTTCGGACTGTAGTGGCAACAAGGTGGCTGCGCCGAATGCGGCGAAGAACAGCCCGACGTACGCACCGAACATCAATGGGCAGGGTAGTCCGCCACCACCACGTCAGAGCCGTCCTTTTTCAGGCCGATCACTTGATACGCATCGCTCATGCCGTCCATTTCCATGCCAGGCGAACCCATGGGCATGCCGGGGGCGGCTACACCCAATAGATCGTCGCGCTTGCTCAAGGCCAGCACCTGATCGGCGGGAACATGGCCTTCGACGAATTTGCCGTTGATCAAGCCGGTATGGCACGACGCCAGACGCGGAGGCACGCCGTGCTGTTGCTTGAATTCGCTCATGTTGGCTTCGACGTGATCCTCGACTTTGAAGCCGTTGGCCTCTAGATGACTGATCCATTTTTTGCAGCAGCCGCAATTGGCATCGCGGTGGACTTCAATCGGGATCAGGTCGGCGGCCTGGGCCAGGGAGGAGATGAAGAGGGCGCTCAGGGCGGCCAGACGCAGGTGGGTTCGCATGGGGGTCTCGTCTCGGGTTGCGGCCAAAAAAGACGCATTTTGACCGGTTTTTCCAACCAGGCATCGTGGGATTGTTTCGAAGTGATACGAGGCTGGGCAACAAGATGATCGTAGATCAAAGCTGTCAGCCGGATGAGCACAGGATTACAAAATTGTCAGGTTTGATTGATACAGCCAGGCAGGCTGGCTGGCCACGGCCTCCATGGGCGTTGCATTTACCCATTTCGAAACGCATGTGCAGCCCTCTGGAACAAGGCGCTTGGCGATTTGTATCGTAAATGTAGAAGAATTGTAAAAAAGCAGAAATAGTTGTTTGAGAGGGGGCAATGCCGCGTCGATACTCCTGCCCACTTCAGTCAGGTCAACAGGGATTAATGATGACCGCTGTACCTGAATATCGGCATACAAAAGGAACCTGGATATGAGCATCGGCCCCATCGCCAATTGGACGATTCGTGGCGACAATGCCCCGCAGCCGCAGAACACTCGCAGCCTCAAGGCCAACCAGATGTTGCAAGCGGTGGGAAAAAACCCGCTGGCCTTGAACGTCATCAAAATGGATCAGATGAAGCTTCACAGCCAGATCAAGGGCTTTGATCCGGAGAATGTCACGTCCACCCAGTTGGGCAAATTGAGTGCTTTTCTCGTCGAGAGGGGGCTGATCAGCGGCGTCACGGCCGCCATGTTTGCCAACGCCGGCGACAAGTTCGATCGTTTTGGTGTTCAGGCGGAACCTGATCAAAAGTTCGATGCGCTGGAATACTTCGCCACTCAACTCAATGGCATCGAGACCAACAACCTCAAAGGCAACAAGTACGCCAATTACCTGATTCCCGAGTACAAGCAAGCTATCTATGTACTGCAGAATTTGAAGGACTACGGCGACGCTGCCGATCAGACCGTCAAGAAGAAGTCGATCAACACGCGAGCATGACAGCATCGCCTGTCAGACCTGCCACGGGTGTGAGCAGGTCGACAGGCAATGATTTACCGGTCGAGCAACTTCATGACTTCCTCCGGGTAACGTAAACCTGCGGTGGCATTGGCCGGGAATATCGCTTCCAGAGCGAGTAACTCTTCGCGACTCAATTTCACGTCCAGCGCGGCCACATTTTCTTCCAGGTATTTACGCTGTTTGGTTCCCGGAATCGGGATCACGTAATCACCCTGAGCCAGTACCCACGCGAGCGCCAGTTGGCCGGCGGTCACGCCTTTTTCGGCGGCCAGGTCCTGCACTTGCCGCACCAGCAGCAGATTCTTCGCGAAGTTCTCTCCTTGAAATCGCGGGCTGAAGCGCCGGTAGTCGTCTGCCGCGAAATCATCAGGGCTTTTCAGCGCTCCGGTGAGAAAGCCTCGACCCAACGGGCTGTAGGGGACGAAGGCGACCCCCAGGCGCTGACACGCGGCCAGACAACGGTTTTCCTCCTGATCACGGCTCCACAACGAATACTCACTTTGCAGTGCACTGATCGGATGAACCTTGTGTGCCCGCTCGAGCGTTGCGACCGAGGCCTCGCTCAAACCCAGGTACCGAACCTTGCCGGCTTTCACCAGGTCGGCCATGGCGCCGACGGTTTCCTCGATGGCCACCTGCGGATCGATGCGGTGCTGGTAGTACAAATCCAGGGTCTCGACACCGAGGCGCTTGAGGGTGCCGTCGATAGAGGCGTGAATGTAATCCGGTCGGCCGTTGACGCCCCGCGCAACCGGATTGCCCGGGTCGCGGACGATCCCGAATTTGCTGGCCAGAAACACCTGGTCGCGCTTGCCGACGATGGCCTTGCCGATCAGTTCTTCGTTGGTGTGTGGGCCGTACATGTCAGCAGTGTCGAGCAGGTTGATTCCCAGCTCCAGCGCGCGGTGCAGAGTGGCCGTGGCTTCGCGGATGTCCACGCCAGTCGTGTAGAAATCGGTCATGCCCATGCAGCCCAGACCCATCGCGCTCACTCGCGGACCGTTTTTGCCCAGTTGACGTGTTTGCATGAAATCAGCTCCCTGTGAATGTGAAACCTATTGTTGACCTCGACAGAAACAAGATAAACCGGCTAAAACTGCTATCACTGTTCGTAATTTCTAAATAATAAGCCGGTAAGCAAAAACAATGGACCGTTTTAACGCCATGCGCGTGTTCACTCGAATCGTCGAACTGGGCGGCTTTGCCAAGGCGGCGGACAGCCTGCAATTGCCTCGGGCCTCAGTGACCATTCTGATCCAACAGCTGGAGGCGCATCTCGGTGTGCAGCTGCTGCAACGCACGACGCGGCAGATCAGCCTGACGCTCGACGGTGCGGCCTATTACCCTCGTTGTGTACGGTTGCTGGCGGACCTGGAGGAAACCGAAGCGGTGTTCAGCGCTGCACGCAACAACCCCAAGGGGCTGTTGCGCGTGGACATGCCGGCGGGCGTGGGACGCTTGATGGTGATCCCGGCATTGCCGCAATTTACTGCTCGATATCCTTTGATCGAGTTGGAAATCGGCTTGAATGACCGGCCTGTCGACCTGATTCGCGAAGGCGTCGATTGCGTGCTGCGGGGCGGCGACTCACTGGACGATTCACTGGTGGCGCGGCCGTTGGCCATGTTGGACCAGGTCACGTGCGCCAGCCCCGACTACTTGAAGCGATTCGGAACGCCCCAGTGTCTGGCTGACCTTGAAGGCCATCAGATGGTGGAGTACTTCTCCAGCAGTAATGGCAAGCGTTATGGGCTGGAATTCATGGTCAATGATCAGGTTCAGGCCATAAATCTACCCAAGCAAGTCTCGGTCAACAGCGCCGATGGTTACCTGGCCGCTTGTGAGGCGGGGTATGGTCTGGTCCAGACCCCGTATTACCACGTCGCCCGCCAACTGAGCGAAGGCCGTTTGTGTGAAGTCCTCAGGACGGTGCCGACACCGGGGATGCCGCTGACAGCGCTCTACCCGCCACACCGCCAGTTGTCCCGGCGGGTGAGGGTGTTTGTCGATTGGTTGGTGGAGCTATGCGCGCAGCCGGGCAATGACTTTTATCGAAAAGACTCACGCGGCTGAGCGGGCTCTGTTCAGCGCTTCGGCGCTACTCTGCGTGTTGGCGTTTTGTTGTAAATCGTCATGCAAGCGTTGCATGTGCGGGCAGTGCAGGTTGAGGTGTCGAGACTGCACCCCTCGATGAAACAGTGCGAACCACCCATTGGTGTTTGATGTAGGCATCAGCCCGGTGAAGGCGAAGCCAAGGGCTGCCAAATTGCGCAAGTCCCCGGAAAAGTGCCGTGACAACTGAAGTTTGGCCGAAATGAGCCAGTGCCTCGGCAATTGCCGGATCTGGTCCAGCAGACGTTTGGTCAAACGTTGAATGACCATGTCGAATCTTTGATGGTGTTGCGTGAGTTGCAAGGGCCGGGAAGACAACGGCGTTGTGTCCGGATAAGTCCCGAACACGGAACACACATGCTGCATAAACCCCCGGCAGCTGTCAGGCCATGGGATGTCGGGGAGTGGACGCGTATGTCCTTCGACGATGTAACAACCCATCACGATGGTTTCCGGCAGCGGCTCAGCGAAGGGCGAAGGGACGTAGTCAGGAAGCAGACCCGTGCTGTGGAAGCCGATGTTTGCTGCCATGCGTTGCGTGTAGGGGTGGTGTGTCACTTGTTTGATCGAGACGCTGTTGAACCCCATGGAACCTGACCGCGACAGCAACTCCCGTCCCAGACGGGTCGCGATACTCTGCCCCTGCGCGGCGGGATGCACCACACTGAGGGCCAGCTCGGTGGTGTTCGCAGGGGTGTCATGGCACAACGCTGCATGCCCTAGAACGCGTACGTCGTCCACCGCCAGCATCGACTTCCAGCGCCCCTCGGCATTGTGCTGATTGATCATATTCGGCAAGTAAACATCCGGCTGAACGTAATGATCGCCATAGACCTCGCGAAACAACTGGCTCACGGCACGTGCGTCGGATGGCCGATAGGGTCGAAAAATCAAATGCGGCATCATGCGGGCTCCGGCGACGGTGCGTCATACACGCGCAAGTCCAGGACCCGCAGTTGTTTGCCGGAGCGTGGGTGAAGCTTCAGGGCTGTGACATCGCAGGACAGCACTCGCAACTCCAACAGACCCTCACGGCTCAGTTCCTCGATGGCGGGATAGTGTTCAACCAGCGCCTCGTACAACGCTCGGCACACCGGTACGGTGGCCTTTGATAGCGCTGAGGGAACCCACTTCATACTCAAAATATCTTTGTATCCGTCATGTTCGATCAGCAATTGCCATTGGTCGTTATGGGCAATGCGCTGGACGATCTGCTGGATGACATCGATCAGCAGCGACAGCACCCCGACTCGCACTCGCTGGCTGTGTGCGCTACGTCCCTTGAGGGCGAATTTGCGCTTCGGGGTTGCGCCGGGTTCGCGCCAGCACGCGCGGTCGCCCACCGGATAACGCAGCAGTGGCATGAGCCGGCGAGTCAGATTGGTCACCACCAATAATCCGGTGCGATCGCATTCTTCGATGACTTCACCGGTGAGTTCATCGACGATCTCCAGCAAGGTTTGTGGTTCAAACACCCGATGCTCGCCCAAGGCGCAGTCGCGACCGCTGGCCCCGATAAGGCCGGCGTCTACGCTGGCGTAGCCAATGGAAGCAATGCGCACGTTGGGAAACACGTCGGTGAGGATTGCCAACTGCGGGGCAAACAGGCTTTCGCCGCCATACAGCAACGTATCAACCCCGCACAGTACTCGTCGATGCTGGTTCAGGTAGGCCGCGAATCGCAGCAGTTGTGCCGGTACGCCGACGAGCACGTTGATCCGATGCTGATCAATCGCATCGGCCAGTACGTCCAGCTCGACGTGTCCGGTAAACGGAAACTCGCAAATGGATCGCCTGACATGTGCCAGGGAGTCGTGGATGAACAGAAAACTGGCGTAAAGATCACCGGAAAAAAACAGATTGGCGACACGGTCGCCGTCGTTCAGCTGATAGGAGAAACTTTCACCGAACGTACTGACCAGTTCTTGCCATTCGTTATAGGTGTACACCGTCAGTTTGCCCTGGCTGGTCGATCCGCCGGTTTTGAACACCAGCGCATCGTCGACCTTTCCGGTCAGGACCGGCCAATGACTCAAGTCATGGCTGTCAGCCCAATAGTCCGCCACGTTGGTCAGCGGTAGATCGTGTAACGTAATGCCCTGCGGCGGTAAGTGTTCCAGTTGCTGGCGGTAGTAGTTTGAATGTTGCCGTATATAAGGCAGCAGTTGTTCGAGCGAATAAGTTGTTTTCACTGGGTTCTCTTTTTTATATCAGTCGTGTAGACGGTTAAAAACAAGTTGTGAGTAGTCGGCGGTATTTTTATTTTCTTTTATCAACAACCAAAGGTGTTTTGCCGCTGTGTTTGTTTCGAGTGAACGCTTGCTCCATGCACACTTGAACTTCGACAGTTAACAGTTTGGCGTTTACGGCATTAGCCAGCGCTTCATGGCTCAGCAATGCGTTGCGAACCTGGTTGATGTCTGCATCCGTTAGAACGTTGAGTCGCTCGACGCCATCAGAGGTGTGATCCAGAACAATCTGAATGGGCGCGCCGACGCTATCCTGCAGAGCCGACGGCGAAATGAACTCCGTGCCCATTCGCACCAGTTTGCCGTGGCGCTGGAGCAGTTCGAATCGGGGTGAGTCCAGCCCGCAAGGACAGACTCCGGGTATCCAGCGACCGGTGTCGCCCACGTCATATCGGCGCACGGTTTGGCCTTGTCGTGCTCGTGAAGTAAACAACAGGCGACCGATCTCATTAGCCTGAACCGGTTGATCCTGTTCGATCTGCACAATGTCCAGATGCTGGGTGTCGCACATCAAGTGAAACACCCCGTTCGCGGTGGCTGCGCACGCATGCCCCAAGGGACCGGCGTCGACGGAACCATAGATCGCCGAGCGGATCATCGAGACCCCGCAGCTTTCCATGAGGCTCACACTGGTTTGCCCCGAATGCTCGCCACCGAGGAACACTTTGCTGATACCTGCGTACGCGCGGAGCCGGGTCTGCTCGTTGAAAAACAGACGATGCAAAGTGCTCGGCATGCCGATTAGCACGGTCACACGCTGGTCGACGATCAATTGGGCGATTTCGCTGAAATCATCGTCCTGAGGCGCGCCCATGGGGAAGTGTGTGACGCCCATCAGTTCCAGTATTTTGGTAAAACTGAGGAACCCTCCGTACAGGCTGCCGCCGTAAAACAGGTTCATGACCCGGTCCTGTGAAGGATCAAGCCCGGCGGCGAACAGGCCGTCGGCCGCTGCACGCATCTGCCGTTGAAAGTCGCGATAGCTGAAACCGGCGAGGGCCGGAGCGCCGCTGCTTCCTCCAGAGCGAAAATACAATTGCGCCGCGGTGCCCATCGGCTGGGTCGTGAAGGCGTTTTTGTCCATGATCGGCTCATGGGCGGTGTCGAGGGCGGGCGGGACCGGGTCGAGCGTTGCCCGGCCCGTGAGCACATCAGGTGCCAGACTCACCGAAAGGCGGCGACTCAGACGCGTCAGCGCGTAGACGCCATCATGCGGCTCACCGGCGTAGCCGTCGTGAATCCCGCCACACGCTGCAATACGGGTGACCCCAGCGTTGACCAGCGCTCGAGCAAGGCCTGGCGTTTCTGCCGCAGAGCAAATCAGCGCGCAGCTTTGCAGGACCGTGCGCCAGGGCAACAGTGTCTCGGCGATCAAGTGTTGCGGCACGGGCTTGAGCAGCACCGTACGAAACAGCGGCGACGGTGCGAGCGTCTGATGGTGTTCCCAGATGATCCGCCATCCGTGGCCGGCCCAGACCTGGCCGGTCTGGTTCGCAAAACAGTAATCCAGTTGCGCCATGGCGGTGCGGGTGGTGATCTCGCAAGCCTCTTGGTCGGTGGGCACTAGCGCCGGCCAGTGCGACGCGCGACGTTTGAAGGCTTCGCTCAAACGCTCGCCCAGATCCAGCAGGATGGCCGGGTCGTTGCTGTCCACCAGCACCCATTGCGGGCTGGAACACGCTTGTTGATCCAGACTGCACACCTCATCCACCAACGCATCCAGCGTCGAAGGGCTGGCCGCGTCAGGCGACAGATAAGCGAAACTGATCCTGTGCCCCCAATCGATCCAGCGACATCCGGCGGGGATCTGCTGACGAATCGCCTTGAGCGCCTTTTCACCGCCCCAGGCTGACACGCCATCGGCCTGAGCGCAGAGTTCGGCTATCCGGGAAGTGCCCACAGGCAGTACCGCGACGAATTCGGCAAGCCTGCCACTGGTGTCGCACTTCACAAAGGCAGCCAGCAATTGCGCAGTCAAACCCGCATCGCTGGCGCTGGGGCGTAACCAGTTAATGTTCCCGGCCAGCAGGCTTTCGAGAACCGCACAGAACGCGAGCATCGGCGCATTGCCCGGCGTCACATGCACCACCAGTCCCAACGGGTGCCAGCTTTCAAAGTGTGGCTGCCGGTAGTCGATACGCCTCAGCGAACGAGGTTGCGAGCCCAGTTCTCGCTCAAGCTTCGTGCTCAGGTTGCTGTGCTGGCAGAAATCGATAAGCCCCTGACATTGATCGTCGTCGAGGGGCAGGTTCAGGCTGCGAGTCTGTAGCTGGGTGGCGAAACGAGCCGCGGTTTCGATGACGGTCTCGCTGTCGATCGGTGCAGAAAGCAACCCGGGCAATTGTTTTCGAAGGTTGTCGAGGGCGCTTTCCGGGGTGACGTCGTCACGCAGTTGGCCATTGATGAGGTACATATCAAGCCCCTCCCAGCAATTCGGAAGCCGCCATGGCGCAGCTGCGACTGGCGGTGGTGCCAGCGCGTCCGTGCAGCTCGAACCAATCGGTCGTCAGGCCGCATCCGCAACTGGCGCCAGGGTGTAATGTCGCCAGATCGCCCATGACCACAGCGTGAGCAGGGCTTGACGAAATGTACGGGGAGACGAATTCCAGCAAGCCGCGCTGGCCGTATGGCTGGACCGTGAAATCGGATGGGTTGCGCACGAAAACCTTCGAGTAAATGGGGGCATGAAAATGATGGTGGGCACATTGGATATAGGGCACGGCATGCTCGACGGCACCGTAACCATCCCGACAGCGGGACAGGTCGATACCCAATTGCCGATTGATTCGGGCATACAACTCAAGCAGGGGAATCTCTTGTGCTGCCTGGGTTTTCCAGCCGCCACCCAGAAACACCAATGACTGGGCGGGCAGCTTGAGATTCGGTGCGCTGGTGTTTTCCATGTGCTGTAGCGCATGGGAAAGGAACGCAGGAAATCCGAGAATCCGCACAGGTAAGCCCTCGTCGGCAAACTCTTGCAAGGCGCGAACAACACCAAACAGGTCGAACTCGTGTCCGTTACCTGTCAGGCGCAATCCGTAGACGACTCGATTGATGGGTGCATAGCCGCAAAGAAACTGGTCGGTGTAAGCGGTGCCCAAGGTGATGGCCGCCTCGGGCTCGTAGCTCAGGAGCAAATAATTGCAGGGGCTGTCCGGCGTATCCCAGCCGTAATGCCGGAAAATGTGGCTCACCATGCCTTGGGCCGCTGCCATGCTGCGAGGGTCATAGCGCATGCGACTCTTCTGGCCGCTGGTGCCGGATGAAGTCAGCTCCAGCGCGCCTTCGCCGGTGGGGCCGAACAACACGTGACGTTTGAAATAGTTGGCGAAAATCGGTGGCAACCTGGACCAGTCATCCAGTGTCTCCAAGTCCGTTGTATCGAGCCCGTTGGCGTTTAGCCAGCGTTCGTAGCCAGGCGTGTGGTGACAATGAAACAGGCTGATTTCCCCCATCGCCTGGTCGAACAGGCCGTCGGGCACTGAATCCAGGCAATAGGGTTGCGTTAACGCGCAGAGCGCATCGGTGTGGGGTAAATGGATCATCAAAAGACCTACGTTGTGGTGTCAGACGGCAAGCGCGATGTGAGAACGCCGCAGAAACAGCCGCAGAGGAAGCAGGCAAAGAAGCCCTGCAATACCAGCCATCAGGGCAAAGGATTCGTGGCTAATACCGGCGCCGGCTACAGCGATAATCGAGCCGCCACCGCCCATGACGGCGATCGAGATCATGCCGATCATGGCCGAGACCAGACCTTTGCTGTCGTCGCTGGCGAACAGTGCAAGCCGGTACAGCGCGGCATTGCTCATGCCAAGGCCAACGGCGTATAGCGCCAGGCAGCTGATCAGCACGACTGTCGAAGCACCGTAGAAGCTGGCGGCGACTAGCGCGATGAGCCCGCCGCAAAACGGCCAAAGCGCGTATCGAATCAATTGTGGCAATTCAGTGCTGGCAATCAGTCGGTTGAGGATCAGGTTGCCGAGAATGACCGCCGCAAATACCGGGATTTGCCACAGGCCGTACTGCAGCGTTGAAAGCCCTTGGTTGTGGATCAGCAAGAGCGGCGCCAATCCGATCCAGGCAATCAACGGCAGGCTCATCACGCCCAGCGCGACAGCGGCACAAAGGAATCGCGGGTTAGTCAGCAACGCGGCATAGCGGCGCAGGGTGCCGTGCCATTCAAAGCGCACAGGTTCCAGTCGCTGACCGTCGTGGCGCAGGGTGCCCACGGTTTCCGGCATGAACAGGTAAAGCCCGAGCCAGACCATCACGCCGCCGAGACCCAGCAGTAAAAACAATTCCCGCCAGGACAACCACTCCAGCAGCAGACTGCCGAGCAACGGCCCCAGAAGCGGGGAGAGCAGCGCAACGTTCCCCAGCAATGCCATGATTTTGACCGCGTCGGCTTCGCAGAAAACTTCTTGCAGGGCCGGGTAGCTGACCGCGATGACAAACCCCAACCCCATACCCTGAATCAGTCGCAAGCCGTTGAACGCATAAATGCTTTGCACGTTGAACGCGGCGGCACAGGCCAGGGCGAATACCGCACAACCGATGAGCAACATCCGGCGGCGGCCGAAGTGATCAGACAGCGGGCCAATCAGCCATTGCACAAGCATGCCGCCGGCCAGATAAAGATTGAAGGCGTAAGGGACGTGATCAGGACTGGCATCTAGTTGATGGGTGACGGTCAACATGGCAGGCATGATCATGTCGCTGGCCATATAAGTCAGCAGTTCGAATAAAGTGATTGCAAGGCAAAAGCCAAACAAATGGTGGGGGCTGATATTGATTAAAGGCTTGTGCATGGCATCCCTATTCTTGCTCGAAGTTTAATAGCGGGTTTATTGCGATGCACCGAGAGTAATCATCGAATATGAATAGCTCAAATGGACGATTAAGACCGAAAGCTTCAATGGTTATCGCTATGTTTCGATGTGCACAGGGATGGAAACAAGAAGTGAATACCCATGTACGAAAAATGCCCGCGACAGGGCGGGCATTTGTTCAGTCGTTATTGGGTGGGGTATTTGCCTTACGAATGAATGTTCATTTATTCACGCTTTATGCCACAACCAACCGTTATCGATGCTGGTAATAACCCGGCCCGCCACGGTCGTAATGGTGGCCGCCGTGCCAGCCGCCGTGGGGGAAAACGATGCAGCCGCTCAGGGTCAGGAGAGCGAGCAGGGGAATCAGCAGTGTGATTCGACGGAACATTTCAAAATCCTCATGGTTATCGCCGCTATGAAGCCAAATCTCTTCATCGGCTGTAACATGAGACCCCGTTTGTAGCGTCCCATCCCCGGAGAAAGGTAGGGGCTTGGCATGCGTTCTGATACAAATCGGATACATTTTCAGGTTCAGGAACTCGCAATGACTCAGTCGCAACGTTTGAAATACTCGATTCTGATCTCCCTCGTGGTGTTGGGGATCATGTTCGGCCTTTCGTATCTGCAAAACACAGGCGTCATCAGCGAGAAGCTGTTTCAGTACATCGCCATCGGCGTGGCGGTGATCGTGGTGGTGATCAATGGCGTGATGCGTCGCAAGGTCAAACCCTGAACGACGCACCTTATGCGGATCACTCGCGTTGGAGCATGGCTGCAGCGTGCGGATGCAGGCTGTAGCTTTTGTCCGGATTGAGCGTGATAACGCCCTCGCTGCACAAGCGTTTCAACACTTCCCGCACACTGAGGAAGGACAGGGGGATATCCAGGTCCAGCAAGTGGCTGTGCAGGCCGCGCACGCCAAGGCTACGGTCGCTTTCGGCGGCGGTCAGCAAGGCGTCGATGACTTTGAGGCGGATCAGACTGGTTCGCAGACCAAAGCTCTTGAGGAGCAACCTGATCCGCTCGTTGCCATTGCGCTCACTGCGTTGACTAAAAACACTGGAGCCCATGGCAGAGCCCTTTGGCGCATCGCTACCGTCCGTTGGCAGTTGCGTGTTGTACATGCAAAAACTCCTTTTCCGAGCCGGCCAGGAAATGTGATGGGTGCTCTCATTCAATAAGACGTACGAGCAGGGCAAATAATGAAGCCCCGAATGTAGAAATTTTGTCGCCATCACGTCAGCGGCCTGTGAGATACCTGTGAAACGCGCCTTTCGGGGGCTAAATTTTTGTCATTTGTTTCGTTCCTAGGGGAAGGCGCAGTGCGTGTATGACGCAGGGTGTTTGTCTTTTCGATCAGGAGCGAGCGTGATTATTTCCAGGCAGTTAACCCGGTTCAGCCTTGCAGGCGTGTTGGTGGGCTTGAGTCTTGCGGCAAACGCACGCAGTCAGCCGGAGCAGGCGAGTGCCGACATTCGCCGGACCAGTTTCGGTGTGCCGCATATCCGTGCCGACAACGAGCGCGGGCTCGGTTATGGCATTGGTTACGCCTACGCTCAGGACAACCTGTGCCTGCTGGCCAATGAGATCACCACCGTGAACGGCGAACGTTCACGCTATTTCGGCCCGGATCAGTTCACCGTCGAAGAACGCGAAAACCTGGTCAGCGATCTGTTTTTCAATTGGCTGAACACGCCACAGGCCGTCGAGGGTTTCTGGCAGGCGCAAACCCCGCCAGTGCGCGATCTCATCGAAGGTTATGTGGCGGGCTACAACCGTTCGCTGACAGAGCGTCGGGCGCTGGGTTTGCCGTCGCAGTGTCAGGGCGACTGGGTGCGCGAAATTACCGCCCAGGATCTGGTCAAGTTAACGCGACGTCTGTTGGTCGAAGGCGGAGTAGGGCAGTTTGCCGAAGCCTTGGCCGGCGCGGCGCCCCCCAAGGCCGTTACTCATGTGGCAGGCGACCCCGTGTCGTTCCAGGTGGCTGCCTCGCGCATGCAGCGTTTTGCCCTGGATCGCGGCAGCAATGCCGTGGCAGTCGGCAGTGAACGTTCTTTCAACGGCCGGGGAATGTTGCTGGCCAATCCGCATTTCCCTTGGGTAGGCGGGATGCGTTTCTATCAAATGCACCTGACCATTCCCGGCAAACTGGACGTCATGGGCGCGGCGCTGCCGGGGCTGCCGATGATCAACATCGGTTTCAACCAGCACCTGGCGTGGACCCACACCGTGGACTCGTCCAAGCATTTCACCTTGTATCGCCTGCAACTCGATCCCAAGGATTCAACCCGTTATCTGCTCGACGGCAAGTCATTGCCGATGAAGAAACAGACCCTGACCGTGGACGTGAAACAACCGGATGGCCAGACCAGACCGGTTTCTCATGTGGTCTACAGCTCGCAGTTCGGCCCGATCGTGCAATGGCCCGGAAAACTCGACTGGGACAACCAGTTCGCCTACAGCCTGCGCGACGCCAATCTGGACAACGACCGGGTCTTGCAGCAGTGGTATGCAATGAACCGCGCGGTCAGCCTCAAAGAGTTGCAGGCCTCGGTGCACAAGATCCAGGGGATCCCGTGGGTCAATACCCTGGCGACGGATGATCAGGGGCAGACGCTGTACATGAACCTCTCGGTCGTGCCGAACGTCAGTGCCGACAAACTGGCCAAATGCAGTGATCCGCGGGCCGGGTTGCAGATGATCGTCCTCGACGGTTCCAACAGCGCGTGTGCATGGGACATCGACCCGACGGCTGCGCAAAAAGGTATTTATGCGGCAGACAAGTTGCCACAGCTGTTGCGCAAGGATTTTGTGCAGCACTCCAACGATTCGGCCTGGATGGCCAACCCGGCGCAACCGCTCACCGGTTTTTCGCCACTGATCAGCCAGGACGGCCAGCCATTGGGGCTGCGCTCACGCTTTGCACTGGATCGCCTGAATACGTTGAACAAGGCCGGCCCAATAGCAGCGGCGGATCTGCAACACATGGTGATGGACGACCAGGTGTATCAGGCAGCTCAAGTGATGCCGGACCTGCTGCAGTTCTGTGCGGCGGCCCTGGGTTCCGATGCGCCAGCGCTCGCGCCGCTGTGTGCCAGTCTCAAGACCTGGGATCGCAGTGCGAATCTGGAGAGTGGTCTCGGGTTTGTGCATTTCCAGAATGTCATGGTGTCGCTGCAGCAAACGCCTGATCTGTGGCGTGTGGCGTTCGATCCGAAAGACCCGCAACACACGCCGCATGGCCTGGCGATCGATCGTCCGGAAGTCGCAAAGGCGGTTCGCGAAGCGATGCAGGCGTCGGTAGCGCAGGTCAACAAAATGGGGCTCAAGGCTGATAGCCGCTGGGGCGATATTCAAGTGGTCAGCAGCGGTGGCCAGCAGACGCCGATTCACGGTGGACCTGGCACTCTGGGGGTTTATAACGCCATTCAGAGCGTGCCGAGAACCGACGGTAAACTCGAGGTCGTCAGCGGTACCAGTTATTTGCAGGTGGTGACCTTCGATGACAAGGGACCGCAGGCCCAGGGGCTGCTGGCTTATTCGCTATCCAGTGACCCGGCCTCCCAGTACGCCAGAGATCAGACCGTGGCATTCTCCAGGAAGCAGTTGAGTGTGTTGCCGTTCACCGAACAGCAGATCACGTCCGATCCGCAGTACCAGGTTCAGACAATTCGCGAGCAGGATGAAAAAGCCGGGAAGGTGGCCGCACAGTAACGCTGAAGATGCTTGAACCAGGAAATGAAGGCCGCACCCCGCAAAGGGTCGCGGCTTTCAGCTTTTTGGGGCTTGTTGCGGAATGGAATTGAGGACCGGATTGCCATCTTTGTTGCGGGTCAGGTAGACCGGCAATACCTTGGGCAGGGACGCCACCAGGTTGTTGAGCTCTTTGATGTTGTAGATGCCGCCGATACGAATCGAGCCGGTACTGTTGTCGGCCACCATCACCGGTTTGCTCAAGTAACGATTGATCAATGGCAGTGCGTCGGTCAGCGCCAGATCATCGAGCACCAGTTTTCCGCTGCGCCACGCCAGTGAGTTGTCATTGTTGTAGGTCTGACTGATCCGGGGAGTGAAGTCGCCGCGTCTGAAGCTCGCCTGCATCGCGGGCTCAAGGCGCAAGCCGTCTCCCGTCAGGGCATCATTGCTGCTGACCAGCACCGAACCTTCAATCAGGTTCACGCGTACCTGATCTTCATACATCCAGACGTTGAACTTGGTTCCGGTGACCCGAATCCTGCCTTCGGCGGCTTTGACAATGAAGGGGTGTCGAGTGTCGTGACTGACGCTGAAGAAGGCTTCGCCTTTTTTCAGCGTGATCCGACGTTGATCCTTGTAGTTGCTGAACGTCAGCTCACTGCCCAGATTCAACTCCACCTGACTGCCGTCGCTCAGGGTGACCTGGCGGACATTGTCGTTCGCCTCGAAATGTTGGTAGGAATTGGGTAGCCAGCCCAGGTTCCAGCCGCTATAGGCCGCCAGTGGCAACGCCAGGGCGCAAACCGCCGCTGCGATACCGAAGGTGCGCCAAGGCGTAGCAGGTTTGGCGCGGACCATCGGGACCACGGTTTCTGGACGCGGCAGGTCACCCGCGACATCCCAGATCTCCAGCATGGCCTCGTACTCGAACGCGTGAAGCGGATGAGCGTCATGCCATTGCTCGAACGCCAGCCGCTCTTCAGCAGTGCAATCGTTGGCGTGCAGACGCATGCACCAATGCGCAGCGGCATCGGTGACAGCGTCATATTCGGCTTGCGAGAGAGGGTTTTCGGTCATTGACTCATCCTGATTTCGTGCATTCTAACCTTGTGAGGAAGTCTGCGAGAACAACCGTCATGGCATTTGCCCATCAAACTGGCACTTATTTTCAAAACTCATGGGGTGCTGGTGTGCAGTTGGCGCCCCATATGGCTGATGAGCCATGCAACGCTGTCGGCGTTGCCGAGTTGCACCTTGAGTCTGACCAGTGGATCTCTCTTGAAAATGTTGCGGGCACCGCTCAGGTTTTCTCCGCCGGTCAAGGTCAATATATGTTTTTTTACCCGATCAGTATTTTCATATGAAGTGCTGCCCGGATCCTCCCACACACCGGTATCAGGATCCTCGGTCATGAACAATTGAGTAAGGGGGGTCTTGATCGAAAGTGCGGTGTCCTGAAGCGTGGTCAATGTGTCCTTGAGGTTACTGGCGGTTGCGCTGGTCGTTTTAATCAGATGGGAAAATGGTCTGCTGGAATCGAGGTAAGCAATGTCTTCGGTTTTGCAGACGAGATGGGAAAGCTCATGAATAAGGGTTGTAGCTCGAGCATGGGTGTTGATAGGGAAGGCAGAGTCGGAAAGATGTTTGCGGTAGAAGTCGAAACCGGTGTCGAAGAACTTTTCTGCCAGATAAATTTTCCGCTTTGCATCCGTTGGAACGGTGAAGCCGAATGTAGTTGCCGCGCCACTGACCAGCCTGCCGATTGCAAAACGATCGGTCTTCGGTTTTCTGAGTGAGGGGTCCAACAACGCCGCAAACATGTCACCCAAGATTTTTTCAAGCTGCTCCACATGTGCGGACTGCACTTGCGGTACGTCAATGAAATCCATGATGAGTTGATGCACGGGGGTAACCGTGGTGTCGGATGACTTCAGCAATTGCAGGTTTTGAAAGCAGTTCCAGGCATAGGTGGTTGCCAGGTCCAACGCTTCGTCAATCTGACGGGCCTTTTGCGGAAACAGTCGACGGATTTCGGGCATTCCATTGGCATCGACGTTCATGCCCTCCCAAACCGAATAGGCGGTGCGCAACCGATTGCCGATGCTGAAACGGGGCGCTGGCGTTTCCCGATCCAGAACCCATTGTTTCGAGACGTTCTGACTCAGCCGAGGACCGCGAATGTGTGTGTCGGTGATGCGCCAGCGTGTGCCGAGCTTTGCGACCGGATATACCTTTCCTTCAACCGGTGCGTAGGTTTTTTTTGTCGTCGGATGGGTATAGAGCCCAAGACTTGAGTTTAATGTGAGCGAACTCAGATCGACGTCGTCGATGCTTTCATGACGCTTCAACTGCGTACGTTCGGGGGCTGTAATGGCAACGTTCTGCCATTTGAACCGGGTATCGGGCGTTTCTGGCGCAGGTGCACTTGGCGTAGAAGATGGCTTCGCTTGCGCTTCCAGCAATTGCCGCAATGAGGCCAGTTGTGCAATGCCGCTGATGAACTCCTTTATCGCCGCCCCCCATTTGTGCGTTTGAAGGTCTTCGGCGGACTGCTTGATGTCTTGGTAACTGCGCCACACCGTGATCGGGTAGGCAAGCTTGCCCGTCAAGAACGTAAATGCCTCCTGCAAATCCTCACCCAGCACATGCTTGATGGTTGCCCATTCACCCTGCTTGTTGTCATCGGTCTGACATCCGAGCAATCGGGTTAATAACCCGACGTTGTCGTTGAACAAGTGTTTGAACAGATTCCCCTTGATCGGATTGGACGCCAGCGTCACTTCGGGGAGGCGGTTACCGGAGGTTGCCATCCTGTACTCAAGCAGTACCCGATCAGGCTGCGGGAGGTTCATGAGCACCCAATCGAGTAGACCGCCGCGAGTCTTCAGTTCAGTCAGCAGTTGTGTTTCATTCTTGTATTCTTTCACCCCGTGCCTGGGACTGTGAGGCGCGAGAAGGACCTGTGGCGCTGCGCTATCGGCCGATGAGCCGATCAGATAGACGCCTGGTACTTTGATCGTTTGCCCGCTCTTTATACCCAGGAATTCAAGTGGGCGGATGATCGCGTGGGCACCATCGACTGCCGCGCGAGCGATAGCGTCAGGCATGTCCATGACTTGGCGTATCAGATCAAACCCTGTCTCGCTCAGGCGCTCCTGCAGTTTTTCCGTGTGGGCGTAATGCATCAGCTGCCAGGGTAATTGCGTGTAAAACCGCTTCCTGCGGTCCGCTGCGTTTGCCTGGGTGTCTGCAAAGGCTTCGTTCAATGTTTTCTGCTGATGTTCGCCCAGCTTCAAGTTTCGTATCAGGTCTCTGATGTAGCTTTGGTCCATCTCCTCGGGTATCACGGTGCTATCCAGCGACACCCGACTGAAATGGGTTATGTCCAGATTCTTGAAGTGAGTCAATGCAAAGTCGGTCAAGGTTTGGGTGCTGGCCGCAGACCTCGGCCGTGCGCTGATCAGGATCTGGACCTTGTCCGGATCGATGTCGAACTTATCGGCCTTGAGTTGTTGTTCAAGTGCATGGTGAGCCGTGCGCGCCAGGGAGCGTATGCCGGTGAGGTAGTCCTGGTCGTCGGTGACGTTGTTGAGGTATTGCTGAAGCAACTCCCCATGCAATATCTGATCTTTGATGGACGCTTTGGCCAGCCATGCCGGCAGTTTTTGCTGAGTGGTCAGGGATTGGGCAATGTCCGTCGCGCGGTCTAACCCGGTCATCGGTTGGCGTAAAGCCACCCGCTTCAGAAGACTGGCCAGGGTCGTCGCGGGGAGCTTTGTGGCCAGCGCACGGGTGACGCACGCCTGGTCCAGCTGGACATAGGGCTTTTGCACCTGATCGAGAAAATGCTGATCTATTCGCTGTAGTGGGGCGAGGGTGTAGTGCTTGCCAGGCAATCGCTCGCTGCGTCCAAGGTTCTCCAGAAGTGAGGTGCGATCATCGTCGTCTTTGAGGCGTCGCCCCAGCTCGGTCAGCAGCGGTGCCAACGCCTTGTAGGCTTCAAATCCCGACGCAGGCGTCCACAGAATCGCCTTGCCCGAATGCAACGGGTCCAGGCCACCTCGTTCGGTCAGCACAAAACAACTGGCCAGTTTCAACGGGTCAGCAGAGTCGCCTGCCTTCAGTGCCAAGGAAAATACGTCCGGCAAAAAGCCGTTCAATGCCGCTCGCTGCAAGCGTACCGGCGTATCAAGCACGGTTTTGATGATCGCCTGTTCCGTCGCACCCAGGGTGCGCATGACGGTGTGCAGCTTCAATTCACTGCGCAATGCCGTTGACAGGGTATGAGTGAAACTCGATTGCAGGCTCCCGAGTGACGAATTGACGATACGCTGCGCTTCGGCAATCGTGCGGGTGGTTGCGGGAATGACCGGGTGGTTTTCGAGGAGTTGGTCGAGCGCCACCTTAACGGAGGAGAGTCGGGCCAGTTGCTCTTTGGCCGACTCGGCACGAACGGTGGCCGGTTGCGCGCTCCAGCGCTGGTCTGCATGTGTGCTCCAGCGTCCTGCGGCATCGGCCGCCAGCAGTCGATCGTCGATCAGTCCCCGGACATCCAGTGCCTTGTCGATCAAGGCATGGGGATCCTGTGTACCTTCGCTTTCACGGTAACGACGCAGCGCGTGGGACAGGTTCTCCCGTTGTTTGCCAAGGATGTCGTCCATCAATTGTTCAAACACCGGGCAGATGATCGGTTCACCGACAATGACGCGCTTATCCGGCTCCAATGAAAGAAACGTGCCGCGTTCGTCAAAAGACATGAAGTTGAACAGCGTGTCTTCGTGGCCTTCGCTTTTCATCATCTCCAGGACGATTTTCCTGACAGCGGGCAGGTCGTTCGTCGCCTCGATGCCTCTGGACTGGGTGTACAGAAAGCCCAGGGTTTCGCGGCTGCCGATCATCAAGGTCGAGGCCAACTGCGCGTAATGCTTGAAGGGCGCGGTGATACGCACTTTTTCGATGCGAAGAGGATCGACGGTTTCAGGTTCGAGGCTGACATTCATCAGTCGCAGGTATTCCTGCGTCGTGAGAACACCTTGCTGACGCTGAAGCAAAAGCTTCACGTGAAAGGTATCGCGCAAACCCTCGGCAAAAAACGCCGAGCGTGACTGTCCGTTGCTCATCGTTGTGTTCCAGAACGTCTTGAGCAGGCTTTGCAAGTGAGGGGTAAAACTTTGCGCGATCTCTTTGACTGCGCTTTCCCAGGCCTGGTTATCGGCGTCGCTGCTCACACTGTGTTGGGGATTGGAAAAGACTCTGGAATCGCCAGTCGGCCACTGGTTGGTCAGGTAGAAATGCAGCAGGGCATCGCTCAGTGAATGCGAGGAAAGCGTGTGCTGGTAGTCCCTGTCGTCGAAGGTTGAAATCGTCCTGACAAAGCTCTTCAGTCGAGTAAGGCGCTGATCCAGTTTGGGGAACGGTTTGTACAACGCGTTTTTGAGGGTCTCGTCCAGCATCGATTGCAGCGTTGGCAGCTTGACCAGCTCGCCCATCATCGTCTTGATGTTCTGAGCCTGATTGCGCTCGAGGGTGAGCTCCTGGTCCTGGAACACCGCACCTGCGATTATTTGCGTGGCAATGTCTGGCGCAGTGGCGGCGGGTAAAGCGCTGCGTTGTTCGATGGAGAGAAAGCGCAATAACTCACGCTTCCCAGTGGGCTGTGCCAACCACTCCTTGAGCTTACTTTTGAGGTCGTCCATGTCCGCGAATTTGATCAGGCCTTTCCACGGTGTGTAGAGCGTGACTTCTCCATCGTTGGGCTGGCTCATGGCAAAAGCGCCGGCTAGGGGGATATCGAGTGCATCAGGCACGCTTAAAAGCAGCTGATCGACGTGCATGGGCTTGCTATTGGCGATACGGATTTCATGCGTCGCCAGATAAACAACCTGCAACCACTTCAGGTCATCAAGCGTGAAGGACAGTGCCTTTTCGCGTTCACCGGGCTGTCTGGCTTTGGATGCAAGTTCTGCCTCGTCGAAAAAATACGGCAGTGGGGAAGCAATCATGGTTTTTCCTCGATGTGCTGCGATCGGCGGGTAATCGCCGGTCGTTGGATTGAGGAAAAACAGTACGGTCAGTGGAAGGCTCGGGTGCGGTACATATTGCTTGAGCCGAACAGGCTGCCGAGACTTGACAGAACGCCGGTAGAACAGCGCTTAATCGACAACCGTTTTGGGTTGCCCTGCAACCTCGCTTCACCCTGTTGCCCGTACTCAATAATAAAACTGGAGCTTCAGATGACCGCAACGCCCGAAGTGGCCGTCAGTTCGAACACTCAAACGCTCGATTTCGACGCGCTCGTTCTTTTGCTTGAGCAGATTTTTCAGCGCCATGGCACCTCCGCCGATGTCGCCAGGACACTGGCCCTCAACTGCGCCGGCGCCGAACGCGATGGCGCCCATAGTCATGGCGTGTTCCGCATTCCCGGTTACGTGTCGACGCTCCAGAGCGGCTGGGTCAATGGCCAGGCCGTGCCGGTGGTCGAGGACGTGGCTTCGGGCTTTGTCCGGGTCGACGCCGGTAATGGTTTCGCTCAGCCGGCCCTCGCGGCAGCGCGCGCACTGTTGGTGGAGAAGGCCCGCAGTGCTGGCATTGCGGTGCTGGCGATTCGTAACTCCCACCATTTCGCCGCCTTGTGGCCGGATGTCGAGCCCTTCGCCTATGAAGGCCTGGTGGCGCTGAGCGTGGTCAACAGCATGACCTGCGTGGTGCCGCACGGCGCCGATCGTCCGCTGTTCGGGACCAACCCGATTGCGTTCGCCGCCCCTCGGGCTGACGGCGATCCGATTGTCTTCGACCTGGCGACCAGCGCCATTGCCCATGGTGATGTGCAGATCGCCGCACGCAAGGGCGAGCGTTTGCCGCCAGGCATGGGGGTGGACGGTCTCGGCCAGCCGACCCAGGACCCGAAAGCGATTCTTGAGGGCGGCGCATTGCTGCCGTTTGGCGGGCATAAAGGTTCGGCGCTGTCGATGATGGTGGAGCTGTTGGCGGCGGCGTTGACCGGCGGCAATTTTTCCTTCGAGTTCGATTGGTCGAACCATCCGGGGGCCAAGACGCCGTGGACTGGCCAACTGTTGATCGTGATCGACCCAAGCAAGGCGGCCGGGCAGAATTTTGCCGAGCGCAGCCAGGAACTGGTCCGGCAGATGCACGGTGTGGGGCTCAAGCGTTTGCCGGGGGATCGACGTCACCAACAGCGGGCCAAGTCCAGCACCGAAGGCATCCAACTCGATGCTCAGACGTTGGCGAGCTTGCGGGCATTGGCCGGGCTCTGAGTCCTGCATACTCTCAGTCTGCATAAAAACCGGGCATGAAAAAGGCGAGCTGCGTGCTCGCCTTTTTGCTGGGTACTGATTAAAACCGGGTCGCTTAACGCCGACCCAGCAACAACCCGACTACCAGGCCAAAACCGGCAGAGATCGCCACGGTCTGCCACGGATGACCACCGATGTAGGTTTCAGTGGCTTCGACCGCAGGTTTGGTCCGGTCACGAACGCGGGTGACGGAGTCCCGCGCCTGTTGAAGTTTCTGGGCGATCTGCCCACGAAGTGTGTCCGCTTCCTCTCCGACGAGCGAGGCACTGCTTTTGAGCAGCTTTTCCGACTCTTCGATCAGAGCCTGAAGTTCGCTGAAGGCTTGATCCTTGATCTGGTCTTCGGCGACTTGTGCGGCGGTTTTCCGGGCCATTGAGGTACTCCTTGCAGATAAATGGACAGTGAACAGTGGAGTCTGCCGTCAGCGAAAAAGTTGCAGTGGATTTTAGCGTTGAGCCAACCCTGACGAAAAATCCTGAGTCGGACATTTCTTCCTACAGTGTAAGATGTCGCCTATTTTACGCAGCAGGTAACTCCCATGAGCTTCAATCTGGCCGACAAACCCCTTGCCGAGCGCGCTGCGCTGGAAGATGAGAAATCCCGTCTGTTCGATCTCTGGCAAAGCAACCTGGGCAAGTCCAAGGGCGAGGCCGCACGGTTGTTTGGTGAACGCGCCAAGCGCAAAGGCAAATGGGCCGAGTGGGTCCGTGCCGAACTTGACGGCATGTCGCCCCCGGAATTCGCGAATATGGTGCGCAGTGAAGTCAATCGCCTGATGGCTGCCAAGTAGCGCTCGCGAAGCTCGCGACAATCGCTTCCCGTACTTTCAGCACCACCGGATCTAGCTGAGTACTGGTGCGCCAGCCCAGTTCGATAGGGTATCGCGGCAACGCCAAAGGGCAGGGCAGCAGCGCCAGTCCGCTGAGTGAGGCAATGCTTTGCGCCGCATGGGCCGGAATGGTCGCCACGGCCTGACTGCCCTTGAGCAAGTGCGGCAACGCGGCAAAGTGTGTGGTCGAAGCGCATACCCGCCGACTCAACCCCAGCGCCGCCAGCCCCTCATCGGTGATCCCGATAAAGCCGCCCGACGACACCAGAATGTGTTCGCGGGCAACGAACTCATCAAGGCTGAGGGACTGCTGTCCCTCGGCCAGGCTGAGCGGGTCCACCAGACACAGATAACCGCCTTCTCCCAACACCTGACGGCTGAGCAAGCGCTCGGCAAACCCGCCGGCGGTGATCGCCAGATCGATGCTGCGTTCCATCAACGCCTGAGCGACGATCTGGCTGTGAGTCTGACGAAAGATCAGCCGCAGCTTCGGCGCGACGCGGGCGATTTCTTCGATCAGCCGGCGCCCATAAGCGATTTCGAAATCATCGGACATACCCACGGTCACCGAGCGCCCGTCGTAATGGTGGGCGGCCGGATCGACCATCGCCAGGCTCTGCCGGCATTTGTTCAAGGCATCGCTGACCACCGGTTTCAACTGGTTGGCCTTGAGCGTGGGCGCGAGTCCGCGGCCGGTGCGCACGAACAACTGATCGCCATACACCTCGCGAAGCCTTCGCAGTGCGGCGCTGACGGCTGATTGCGTCACGCCCAGACGCAACGCGGCCCGGCTGGCGCTGGACTCTTCATGCAGCGCTTCGAAGACTTTCAGCAGGTTGAGATCGACGGTGGCGATATTCATTTGGTTCATATCATTCAGCAGTGAATGGGGCTTTATTGATGATCCCGTGGCGCCTGAGAATGAGCAACACCTCATTGCTTTCGGAGTTACTGCGATGCCCAAGTCAATCGTTGCTGCACTGCAAATCGGCTCTTTGCCCGGCGGCAAAGCCGAGACCCTGGAACAGATCCTTGCCTGGGAAAACGCGATTATCGAATCCGGCGCTGCGCTGGTCGTCATGCCGGAAGCGTTGCTCGGCGGTTACCCAAAAGGCGAGGCGTTCGGTACTCAGCTGGGTTATCGACTGCCGGAAGGGCGTGAGGCCTTTGCCCGGTATTTCGCCAATGCGATCGACGTGCCCGGCGCGGAAACCGAAGCGTTGGCCGGGCTGTCTGCGCGCACCGGCGCCAACCTGGTGATTGGTGTTATCGAACGCGCCGGCAGCACCTTGTACTGCACCGCGTTGTATTTCGATCCGCAAGCCGGGTTGGTCGCCAAGCACCGCAAACTGATGCCCACCGGCACCGAACGGTTGATCTGGGGCAAAGGCGATGGCTCGACGCTGCCGGTGATCGACAGTCAGGTTGGGCGGATCGGTGCGGTGGTGTGTTGGGAAAACATGATGCCGCTGCTGCGCACCGCGATGTACGCCAAAGGCGTGGAGGTCTGGTGCGCGCCAACGGTGGACGAGCGGGAAATGTGGCAGGTGAGCATGCGCCATATCGCCCATGAAGGACGCTGCTTTGTGGTCAGCGCCTGTCAGGTTCAGGATTCGCCGCAAGCCTTGGGCGTGGAGATCGCCAACTGGCCGGCGGACCGGCCATTGATTACCGGTGGCAGTGTGATCGTCGGGCCGATGGGCGACATTCTGGCAGGACCGCTGCGTGACAGCGCCGGTTTGCTCACCGCAGAAATCGACACTGACGAGCTGGTCCGTGCCCGTTACGACTTCGACGTGGTGGGCCACTACGCGCGCCCGGACGTGTTTGAGTTAACGGTGGATGAGCGGGCGAAACCTGGCGTCCGTTTCAACACATAACCCCTGTGGGAGCGGGCTTGCTCGCGAAGGCGGAGTGTCAGTCGACAGTAGAGTTGCCTGACCCACCACTTTCGCGAGCAAGCCCGCTCCCACATTGGATCTTCAGTGCTGCTGTAGCCACTCTTCACGGGTGATTTCCCAGAGGTCTCTGGGGAATCGGCCGCTGACGAAATCGCTCTCATCGCTGCGGATCAAGCGCATGCCGGTGCGTTCCGAGAGTTTGCGCGAGCCAATGTTGGGCGCCGCTTTCGGTACCCGCATCACGGATCGGCCGAGGGTTTCGAACCAGTACTCGGTGACCGCCGCACTGGCTTCGGTCATCAAGCCCTGGCCTTGCCATGTTGGTCCGAGCCAGAAGCCGCGGTTGTTGTCCTGCTCATCCATCAGGCTGATATTGCCAATCAGTTGCTCAGGCGCCGACTTCAAACGAATCGACCAGTGCCACTCTTTGCCGGCGGCAATCGCTGGCAACGCGATGTCGCGCAGATAGGTCAGTGCGCCATCGGCAGGGTACGGCCAAGGCACCAAGGCGTTCAGATAACGCACCACTTCCCAGTGCGGGAACTGTTGCTGGATGGCGTCGGCATCGGCCAATTCCAGCGGGCGCAGGATCAGGCGTTCGGTGTAGAGCGTGGGTGTGGCTTCCATGTTTGTTGTCGCTCCTTGAGTCGTGATTTACCAGGTGCCGGTCGTCGACGTTGGCAGGCTGAGTTTGCCACTGTCCACGAAGCGCATCGTGCCAAACAAGCCGCCCGCGAGTTTGCCGTGCAGGACGTAGGGCAGGTTATCGAAGGTTTGGGTTTTGCTCAGGCCCAGTGTCTGGCGCAACACGGAGAACGCCGAAACACTCACCGGAACGGTCAGCACGGTTTCGGAAAAGCGTGCAATCGAACCCGATTGATCGCTGACGCCAGAGGCGAGTGGTTGGCCGTTGACTTCCAGGTCCAGGGCCACGCCGTTGTAATTGATGGCGGTTTCGTTGGGGTTTTGTACGCGTATTTTCACGGCAAAGCGTACTTCCATGTCTTGGCTTTGCAATGGCTCGAAGCCGACCACGTTGATGTTCAGCGGGTCGCGATTGGGCAGCAGGGCGCAGGCGTTCAGGCAGAGCAACAGCAACGAGAGGGATAAAGCGAGGAGTCTGCGCATGAAGGGTTCTCGACAGAAAAGGGACCGAACCGCTGACGGCTCGGCCCTTGAGCAACGTTCGGCGGTTCACCTGTGCGACCACGCTCACTGTGAGGGGTTCGCCGCACGCTGTCACTTCTTCATGAGCGGCGCGGCATCAGCTGCCTTTGACCGGCGTCGACAAGGTCACAAGATTCACATAGTCATCCCAGAACTGCTTCTGGTCGATGGCAAACACCACCTTGGCTTTTTGCGTGCCCACGGGTGGACTTTTCTTGTAACCCAGGGCGCGACCGTAGTCGGCACCGAACTGGGCATTGACATCGACCCACAGCTCGCGGGATTCGGTGACGATGCCCTGCTCAACCAGAAACAGGGCCGGCAGGCTGTCCCAGGTAAAACTGTGATAGCCGGGGTCTTTGCTGAACAACGGCGCGAATTCGTGTTTGTACAGATCGGCAATCGGTCCCGGTCGGGCGATAACGCGCTGGTAGATCGAGGCGTCGAAGGTGACCTTTTCGCACACATCGTTGGGAAAAATGACGTGTTCGATGGGTGAGCGCAGGACGATTTTCGCCGCCTCGGGGTCGAACCACCAGTTGAATTCGGCGGCCGGTGTGGTGTTGCCCGGAATCTGGATGGCCCCGCCCATGTACACGATGCGTTTGATCAACGGCACGATGTCCGGGGCGGAGCGAATGGCCAGGGCGATGTTGGTCAGCGGACCGACCGCCAGCAACGTCACCTCATGGGGATTGGCGCGCACGCTGTCGACGATGAACTGGGCGGCTGTTTCCTTGCGCAACGAGGTGTGGGTCGCCAGGCCATCCGGCGGGGCGATCAGTTGCGCGGCGGAAGTCGGACGCGGCGCCTTGAAAGCACCCGGCCAACCAGCCCCGAACAGGGCTTTTTCCTGCGGGTAGGTGGCGAAGTCATGAAGCAACGGGTAGGCCGCGCCGGAATAGACGCCGACGTCCTTTTCCACACCCATGCGCTCTACCGCCTTGAGGGCATCCACCTGTTCCTGGTCGACCCAGGCGTTGCCGCTGACCAGGGTCATGCCGAGCAGGTCGATGCGTTTCTGGGCGTGGAGTTGGGCGAGCATGATGAAGGCCTGGCCATCATCGTTGAGCACGTTGAAGTCGGTGTCGAAGATGACTTTTTCCGCCGCTTGCAGGGAGCCGGCGCAGAGGCCGGCAGCGACAAGCAGGGCACAGCGTTTGATGAAGCCTTGCATGAATTCTCACCTGATAATTGGAATGACTGCCGAAGGATTGACACCCATCCACTGTGGGAGCGGGCTTGCTCGCGAAGGCGTCCGGTCAGTCAGCATCCCCGTCAACTGACACACCGCTTTCGCGAGCAAGCCCGCTCCCACAGGGGGGCAGTGTGGTGTCAGCGGTTGACCAGTTTGGCCGGCAAGGCGATCACCAGAAAGCTGCTGAGAATCAGGCAGCCAGCAAAGAACCACAGCGCACCGGCGCTGCTGCCGGTGACGTCGATGGCGACCCCCATCAGCGAGTTGCTGACCAGACCGGCGATGTTCGCCAACGAGCAGGCGAGGGCGAAGCCGGTGGCCGCCGCGGTGCCTTTGAGAAAGGTCGCCGGCAGACTGAAGAACACCGGCACTGCGCCGATGATCGCCGCCGACGCGATGGCGAACAGTGCCACGGTCGCCACCACGTTGTGGACGAAGAACGGCGCACTGGCCATGGCGGCTGCGCCCACCAGAAACGGCACGATGATGTGCCAGCGACGTTCGCGGTGTTTGTCGGAGCTGGCGCCGATCAACAGCATGCCCAACAACGCGGCGATGCTCGGCAGCGCCGTGAGTACGCCGATGTGGAACGTGTCGCTGATGCCTGCATTGCGGATGAAGGTCGGCATCCAGAAACCCATGGCATAGGCACTGAGCAGGATCGAGAAGTCGATCCCGCCGAGCATCCAGACCTTCAAGTTGAAGAAGCCGTCGCGAAAACTGTGTTTGCTGTCCCCGCCACTGGCCTCATCGGCGCGCAGCTCTTGCTCCAGCAGGTTTTTTTCATCGTCGTTGAGCCATTTGGCCTGGCGATAGTTGTTGGGCAGGGCCCAGAAGGTCAGCACGCCCAGCATGACACTCGGTACCGCTTCGATGAGGAACAGCCATTGCCAGCCATGCAGGCCGCCAAAGTTATCGAAATAACCCATGACCCAGCCGGACAGCGGGCCGCCAATCACGCTGGACAGCGGCAGGCCGATCATGAACAAGGCGATGATGCGGCCCCGTCGATAGGTCGGAAACCAGGTCGTCAGGTAATACAGAACGCCTGGTAGAAAGCCTGCTTCGGCGGCGCCGAGCAAGAAGCGCAGGATGTAGAACTGAGTGGTGGACGTCACGAGCATGGTGCAGGCCGATAGCAGGCCCCAGGTGATCATGATGCGGGCGATCCAGATCTTGGCGCCGACTTTCTCCAGCACCAGGTTGCTCGGCACCTCGAACAGGATGTAGCCGACAAAAAACAGTCCGGCACCGAGGCCGAAGGCGGTTTCGCTGAAGTGCAGTTGATCGAGCATCTGCAGTTTGGCGAAGCCGATATTGATCCGGTCGAGGTACGCGGCCAGGTAGCAGAAGCACAGGAAAGGGATCAGCTTCCAGGTGATCTTGTGGTAAAGCGCTTGAATCGGGTCGGCGACCGTGGTCGCAGGTGCTGCATTCGCAATGGGCATTGGGTGTCTCCTGGCGGTGACTTATGGTTTTTATACAGCCGCTTTTTTCCAGCGCTCTGGCGCGCTGAAAGCGACGTCCAAAGGCAGTGTCAGAAGACTGAGGGCGTACCCTCAGTTTTTATCTAAGACCAGCGCTCTAAATGGCGCGGTTCTTGCGGTACGCCTTACATTTTTTTGAAGTGTGCGATGGCCTCCTGCTTGCTGACGACATCGCCGTACTTGCTGTCGATATCGAACAGGCTGGCTTCGTGGGGCGCCGGATGCCGGTCGCCGACGCACTCGCGCACGACGATGGTGCGAAAACCGTGTTGCACGGCGTCCACCGCTGTCGCCCGAATGCAGCCGCTGGTGGAGCAACCGGCCAGCACCACGGTGTCGATGCCTTGGGCGTGCAGCATCGAGGCCAGGCTGCTGCCGAAAAAGGCACTGGCGTATTGCTTGCTGATCACCACTTCATCTTCCTGGGGCTGTACCTCTTCGCAAAACGCCGCCAAGGGGTTGCCCTCGACCATATCTTTCATCACCGGGGCCTTTTTAACCCAGATACCACCGTCGGCGAAATGGCCGGGATGGTAGCGAATATTGGTGTGCACCACCGGGATGCCCTGACGACGGGCGTTGGCCAACAGTTCAACGCTTTCGGCCACGGCACTGACCACGCCGGGTGCGAACAGCGGCGCCCCTTCGGTGGTATAGCCACGCATGAAGTCGATCATCAGCAACGCGGCTTTCTGGCCGAAACCGATGCGCTGGCCCCACACGCCCTGATAGTTGTCGTTGGCGGTTTGTTCACTCATGTCGCTCACCTCCTAATAGGCGCCGGAGAGCAGGGCGCCCGCACCGGGAACAATCGGTTCCAGGTCCAGGGCCTTGAGCATGGCGTAGGTGGTGGCAATGGCGGCGGTGAGCACCGGTTTACCGGTTTGCGCTTCGACTTGCGCCACCACGGGCAGTGACTGCATCTGCACGCAGGCCGAGAGCACGATTACGTCGACGCCTTCCAGGTTCATGCCGGCCACGATGCCCGGTAGATTCGCCGGATCGTGACGCGCCACGGCGAGGTTGTCGGGAATTTCCAGCGCGCGCCAGTCCACGACTTCGAAACCTTCTGCGCGGATGTAATCCACCACCAGTTCGGTGAGGGGTTTCATGTACGGCGCGACGATAGCGATGCGTTTGGCGCCCAGCACTTTCAGGCCTTCGATCAAGGCGCCGGCGCTGGTAATGACCGGCGCGTTGCCGTCGTTATCGGCGGTGGCCTTGCGCAGCCGTTGCTCGGATTTGCGGTGATAACCCAGACCCATGGCCATGATCGCCACCAGGCACGCGTAACCCAAGACGTCGACCTTGGCGTCGGACAATTCCACGGCGCAGCGGTCGGATTCGCCGTCCATCGCCGCCAGCTCTTCCTTGCGCACTTGCTTCATGCGCATGCGGCTGGAGTGAAAGGTGAAGCGTTCCGGGCGGATCAACTGACGCGCGGTGAGCATCGCCGGGATCTCGGTTTCCATGGTGGTATTGGAGCTCGGCACGATCTGGCCGATGCGGTAAGGCGTGAGCATATAAGTCTCCGGATTCGATTAGTTCAGGCGTGGGCCAAGGAAATCACCGAAGGCGCTGAAGAAGCCGTCGAGGTCATCCCAGGGAATCATGTGCCCGGCGTTTTCGACGTGGACACTGCGAATGTTCGGTTGCAGGTCGAGTATTTCCGCTTCGTCCTCGAGCTGAATAACACCACCACGGCCGGCGATCATCAGTAACGTCGGGACCTGGAGTTTCGGCAGGTCCTGATGGAAATCCACGTCGTGGAAATCGTTGAAGGCCCGCACGATCGCCGGCTCGTAGCAGGTGTGCAGCCATTCGGCGCGCAGTTGCAGTTGCTCGTCGGTCCAGGTGGCGCAGAAGGCGCGCATCGCCTCGGCATCCATCCCGATCATGGACTGGCGGATCGAATCGACGTACCACGGCAGTTTGCTCGGGTATTCGCGCCGACCAGGGCCGGACACCGGTGGATCGATCAATACCAGACGGTTCACCCCGACCGGATGCCGCACCGCGCTGCGCACGGCAAATCGGGCGCCCATGGAATGACCGACCAAGTGGTAGCTATCCAGATTCATTGTCTGTGCGAAAGCGCCGATGTCGTCGGCGCAGGCGTCAGCGCTGTAGTCCAGCTCTGGGCCAGTGGAGGAGAGACCACGACCGCGAACGTCCAGCACATAAGTGTCGAAATGCTCGCCGAGTCGTTCCGCGACAAACCCCCAGGTGATCGCCGGGCTGGTGATGCCGGGAATCAGAATCAGCGCCGGGCCTTTACCGCCATAGCGCAGGTAGTGCTGGCGAATGCCGTTGGCCTGGACGTTACCGCCATGGATAAACGTACTCACGCGGCTACCCCCGATTTCAGCGGCTGGGCGTACAGGTCATAGCCGTAAACCCAGGCCGGATCTTCCTGGGTGCGAAGCCAGGTGTTGGCGTTGGACACGGACTGCACGCGAGAGGCGCGTTCCTTGCGGTTGGCTTCATAGAGTTCGAACGCGGTGCGGTAATCGCCGAGCCCGGTTTCCTGCAGGCAGCGGGTGAGCATCGCGGCGTCTTCGATAGCCATGCCTGCGCCTTGGGCCATGTGCGGCTTCATCGGGTGGCAAGCGTCGCCCAGCAGCACCAGTCGCCCACGGCTCCACAGCGGCAACGGGTTGCGGTTGCGCAACGGCCATTTGGTGACGCTTTCGGTGGATTCGATCAGCGCCTGGACCGTCGGGTGATACCCCTGGAACGCCTCAAACATTTCTTCGCGGCTGCTGTCGACGAACGCACCCTGGAAATCCCACTCCGGGTGTGGCACGCCGGTCACGTAGTAGTACTCGTCGCGCTTGCCGGTGGTGTAGTAGACCATCATGTGCCGATCCTCGGTCCACCACTTGATGCAGTCTTCGAACTTCAAATCGTATTTGGCCAGTTGATCGCCGCGGATCAGCGCGCGATGCGCCACCCAGCCGCTGTACAGCGGTTTTTCCGCGCCGAGCAACTCTTCACGAATCTTCGAATTGATGCCGTCGGCGCCGATGACGATGTCGGCGTAGGTCACTTCGCCATCGCTGAAGGTCAGGCGCACCTGGCTGTCGGTTTCTTCCAGGGTTTCCAGGCGCTTATTGAAGTGCACGGTGCCGGGTTTGATCGTCGACATCTGCAGGGCGTGCAGGTCGCCGCGGTGCACGGTGATGTAGGACGCGCCATATTCCTTGCGAGCGAAATCTCCCAATGGGATGCGTGAAAGGTAATCGCCACTCAAACCGTCACGACTGAACCAGTGATCCGGGTGCGAACCCATCAGGTCGAGCTGTTGCTCGATGCCCATGCGCCGGAAGATTTTCATGATGTTGGGACCCATGTGAATCCCGGCACCGAGGCGGGAAAACTCCGGTGCCTGTTCGTAGATGTCCACCTCAAACCCGGCTTGTTGCAGCAGCGTCGCAGCGGCGGCACCGCCCAGACCCGCACCGACGATGGCGATTTTTTGTGTTCTTGCCATAGGGATTGTTCCTCTTTTTCGAATGGTCACTGGCGATGTCGTCGCAAGGTTTTTAAAGTGTATACGCTATAATATTTAAAAAGAAAGAGCCGTTTGGAAAAAATAATTTTCAGACTTATTTGTCTGTGGTCACCAAATGTAACCAGTAAATATTGGATTTGTGTGGGTTGGTAACGTTATGGCTTGGTGCTTGCAGTCAGCCTGCTTTTAGGGTCTTATCGCTAACAAATGGTGTGTACGCTATAAAAATGCACTGGAGTGAGGCGGGCGCCTCGACTTGGTGCGCAACAAACGATCGAGGAGACAGGAAAATGCCGGTAAGCGATTGCGAATTGACCCAGATGTTCGAACACGTGTTGAAGCTGTCGAAGGTCGACCCGACCCAGAGCGTCGCCGTACTCAAGAGCCACTATTCGAACCCGCGCACCGTGCGTGCGGCGATGGAGGCGGCCCAGCGGCTGGGGGCCAAGGTCTACGCGGTGGAGTTGCCTTCGTTCAACCATCCGACGGCCATGGGCAACGACATGACGGCCTACTGCGGCGACACCGCGTTGACCGGCAATATCGCGGCGCAGCGGGCGCTGGAAGCGGCGGACTTGATCGTCGACACGATGATGCTGCTGCACTCACCGGAGCAGGAGCAGATCCTCAAGACCGGCACGCGAATTCTGTTGGCCGTCGAGCCGCCGGAAGTCCTGGCGCGCATGCTGCCGACCGAGGCTGACAAGGTGCGGGTGATGGCGGCGGAGCAACTGCTCAAACAGGCCAAATCAATCCACGTCACTTCCCGCGCCGGCAGCGATTTCCGCGCCGCGCTGGGGCAATATCCTTCAGTTACCGAATACGGTTTCGCCGATGAGCCGGGGCGTTGGGACCACTGGCCCAGCGGTTTTCTGTTCTCCTGGCCCAACGAAGAAACCGCCGAGGGTGTGCTGGTGCTGGATGTCGGCGACATTGTGCTGCCGTTCAAGAACTACACCCGGGAGAAAATCACCCTGGAAATCGAGAAGGGCTTCATCACCTCGATCCACGGCGGTTTTGAGGCCGAATACCTGCGTGACTACATGAAGTACTTCAACGATCCAGAGGTCTACGGTATTTCCCACATCGGCTGGGGCTTGCAGCCACGGGCGCAGTGGACGGCCATGGGGCTGCACGATAAAAACGATGGCATGTGCATGGATGCCCGGGCGTTCTACGGCAACTTCCTGTTCTCCACCGGACCGAATACCGAAGTCGGTGGCACCCGCAAAACCCCGTGTCACCTGGATATTCCACTGCGCCATTGCGATGTGTATCTGGATGACCAGGCAGTGGTGATTGGTGGGGATGTGGTGGCACCCGAGGCCTCCCGGGTTCGCTGAAATCCAATGTGGGAGCGGGCTTGCTCGCGAAAGCGGTTTCACATTCAACAGAAATGCTGACTGACCCACCGCATTCGCGAGCAAGCCCGCTCCCACAGGGGTTGTGGTTTCCCTTGAGGCCAACGTCTCTCTTGAGTCCACCCGCCAACCTGTCCATCATGCCTTCCCTCCACTTTTCCCCTTTCGAGCCTGTCGTGTCAGAAACTCCTGATTCCTCCTACGTTTTCTCCGAACAAGTCGGGCATTTGCTCCGCAAGGCCTATCAACGGCACATGGCGATTTTTCAGGCGAACGTCGGCGACTCCCAGCTCACCGCGGTGCAGTTCGTCACCCTGTGCGCCGTGCGTGATCACGGTCCCAGTTCGTTGACTGAACTGGTCAAAGCCACCGCCGTGGACCAGGCAACCATTCGCGGCATCGTCGAGCGGCTCAAGGCCCGGGAACTGATCACCCTTGAACCCGACCCGCAGGACCGGCGCAAAGTCATTGTCGGCCTGTCCGAAGCCGGCGATCGCCTGGTGCAGCAAACCGTGCCTTGTGCCGGGAAAATCACCGAACTGACCATGAGCAACCTCAACCCTGCAGAGCAGGTTGCCGTGCTGTTTTTGCTGCGCAAGATGATCGACGACCCACAGGACTGATCAGCCCGTTCGGCCTTTGGCATCGTTTTTGCTCTCTTTTCATGTAGTAACCACTTCACCACTCGAGTGTGTCGCGACGCCACAAACTGATTCTGGCCCGCGACCTTTTCTTCGACCTTTTGGTGTAGTGAATACTTCATCAACTGAAGCGGGCGAAGCGAATGACAAGCCAGGAAATCACGGTAGCGCTTGAGGTCAACGGCCACACCAGCACCGTCACCGCAATGGCGGATACGCCGTTATTGCTGATCCTGCGCAATGACCTGCAACTCAACGGCCCCAAGTACGGCTGCGGCCTGGGCGAGTGCGGCGCATGCACGGTGATCATCGATGGTGTGGCGGCACGCTCCTGCGTGTTTCCGCTGGCCGGTGCCGTGGACCGGCAGATCGTCACCCTCGAAGGGCTCGGCAACCGCGCCGATCCGCACCCGGTGCAACAAGCCTTTATCGATGAGCAGGCGGCGCAATGCGGCTACTGCCTCAACGGCATGATCATGACCGCCAAGGCCTTGCTCGACCGCATCCCGCACCCCAGCGAAACCCAGATCCGCAACGAACTTTCGGCCAACCTTTGCCGATGCGGCACCCATATCGAAATCCTCCGCGCGGTGCTGCGTGCCGCCCGTCAAACGCCTTGAACGTGGATCGATGACCATGACTGACGCAATCCTCACCCGCGACCAATGGCTGGCCAAGACCGGCGTGCTGCTGATCGTCGACGACATCCTGCCGCCATCAGGCCCGGTGGCCAAAGGCGGTACGCCGCTGATCAAACCCAAGGAGCTTGGGTTGTTCATCGCCATCAGCGATGACGCACGGGTGTATGCCTTCAACGGGCATGTCGACCTCGGCACCGGTATCCGCACTTCGCTGGCGCAGATCGTCGCCGAAGAACTGGACCTGCAACTGGAGCAGGTGTGCATGGTGCTGGGCGACACCGAGCGTGTGCCCAATCAAGGCGCGACCATCGCCAGTGCCACCCTGCAGATTTCAGCGATCCCGTTGCGCAATGCGGCTGCCGAGGCCCGGCGGTTTCTGCTGGAGCGGGCGGCAGAACGCTGGTCGGTGGAGGCGGGCAGTCTGAAGGTCGAGGCCGGGGTGATTGTCGCAGCGGACGGACGCACCACGTCCTACGCCGATCTGGTGCGTGGCGACCACGTAGAATTGCGCCTCTCAGGCACCGCGCCACTCAAGTCTGCCGAAGATTATCGGCTGGTCGGCAAGGGCGCCGCACGGGTGGATATTCCGGCCAAGGCCACTGGCGAACTGACTTACGTCCACGACATGCGGGTGCCGGACATGCTCCACGGCCGAGTGATTCGCCCGCCCTATGCCGGGCTCGATTGCGGTGACTTCGTCGGCAACAGCCTGCTGGACGTCGACGAGTCTTCCATCGCGCATATTCCCGGGATCGTGGCGGTGGTGGTGATTCGTGATTTCGTCGGGGTGGTGGCGCTGCGCGAAGAACAGGCGATCAAGGCCGCCCAGGCCCTCAAAATCAGCTGGAAAGTCTGGAACCAGTCGTTGCCGGACATGAGCAATGTCGAACAAGCCATCCGCGATAACCCGCGAGTGCAGCGCGTCGTTCTTGACCAGGGCAACGTCGACGACGCCTTGGCCGGGGCCCATCAGCGTATGCCACGCACGTATCTGTGGCCGTATCAGATGCACGGCTCCATCGGCCCTTCCTGCGGGTTAGCGGACTATCAGCCGTCGGGCACTCGCGTGTGGTCCGGTAGCCAGAATCCGCATTTGCTGCGAGCGGACCTCGCCTGGTTGCTGGAGTGCGCAGAAGAATCGATCGAGATTATTCGCATGGAAGCGTCGGGCTGTTATGGACGTAACTGTGCCGACGATGTCTGCGCCGATGCCTTGCTGTTGTCCCGCGCCGTGGGCAAACCGGTCCGGGTGCAATTGACCCGGGAGCAGGAGCACCTGTGGGAACCCAAGGGCACCGCGCAACTGATGGACGTCGACGGCGGCTTGAACGCCGATGGCAGTGTGGCTGCTTATGATTTCCAGACCAGCTACCCGTCCAACGGTGCGCCGACGCTGGCCTTGCTGTTGACCGGACGGGTCGAGCCGGTGGCGGCGATGTTCGAGATGGGCGATCGCACGTCGATCCCGCCTTATGACTTCGAACACCTGCGCGTGACCATCAATGACATGGCGCCGATCGTCCGGGCTTCATGGATGCGCGGGGTGTCGGCGCTGCCCAACACCTTCGCCCACGAGTCGTACATCGATGAACTGGCGTCCGCGGCAGGCGTCGATCCGGTGGAATATCGACTGCGTTATCTGCGCGATGAGCGCGCCATTGACCTGGTGAAATCCACTGCCGAGCGCGCCGCCTGGACCCCGCGCACCGCGCCGATGCAAACCCCGAACGACGATCAGTTCCTGCGCGGTCGCGGCTTTGCCTACGCGCGCTACATCCACAGCAAGTTCCCCGGGTTCGGTGCGGCGTGGGCCGCGTGGGTGGCGGACGTGGCGGTGGATCGTCAGACCGGTGATGTGTCCGTCACGCGGGTGGTGATCGGTCATGACTCGGGGATGATGATCAACCCGGCGGGCGTGCAGCATCAGATCCACGGCAACGTCATTCAATCCACCAGCCGGGTGCTCAAGGAGCGGGTGACCTTTGAGGAGTCCACCGTCGCCAGCAAGGAGTGGGGCGGTTATCCGATCCTGACCTTCCCCGAGGTGCCGCAGATCGACGTCATGATGATGCCGCGTCAGGACCAGCCGCCCATGGGCGCCGGTGAGTCCGCCTCGGTGCCGAGTGCGGCGGCGATTGCCAACGCCATTTATGACGCCACCGGGATTCGTTTTCGCGAACTGCCAATTACCCCCGAGCGGGTGCTGGCGGCGTTGAACGCCGGCACCTGTGACGAGCCACCGAAGTCGCCGGCCAAACGCTCGAAATGGTTGTTCGGTTCTCTATTTGCGGCGTTCGGCGCGGTGCTCGGTATGGCCACCACCGCGTGGCCGTTTCACGGTGAAATCGCGCCGATTGCGCCACCAAGTGCTGGCACCTGGTCGGCGGCAACCCTTGAGCGCGGGCGTTTGCTGGCGGCGGTCGGCGATTGCGCGGTTTGCCACACTGCGCCCGGCGGCGCGACCAATGCCGGAGGTCTGGCGATGCAGACGCCGTTTGGCACGCTCTACAGCAGCAACATCACGCCGGATGTGAAGACCGGCATCGGCAGTTGGTCGTACCCGGCGTTCGAACGTGCAATGCGCGACGGCATCGGCCGCGACGGACGCAATCTGTACCCGGCGTTTCCCTACACCGCGTTTCGCAATATCAACGATGCCGACATGCAGGCGCTGTACGCGTACCTGATGTCGCAAGCGCCGGTCAGCCAACCGGCGACTGCCAACGACATGCGTTTCCCGTTCAATCTGCGGCCGTTGATGGCCGGGTGGAATTCGCTGTTTCTGCGCCAGGGCGAGATCAGCGTTCAGCCAGAACGTAGCGAGCAATGGAATCGCGGCGCTTACTTGGTCAACGGTCTGGGGCACTGCGCAGCCTGCCATTCGCCGCGCAACCTGATGGGCGCGGAGAAGGGCGGTGCGTCGTTCCTGGCTGGCGGCATGGTCGATGGCTGGGAAGCGCCGGCGTTGAACGGTTTATCGAAAGCGCCAACGCCGTGGACGGAGAACCAGCTGTTCGACTATCTCAGCACCGGTTATTCCGACGCCCATGGCGTGGCGACCGGGCCCATGGGGCCGGTGGTCAGTGAACTGGCGAAATTGCCCAAGACGGATATCCGGGCGATGGCGGTGTACCTGGCGTCACTCAACGGCGCGCAGGCTGAAGCGCAAGGGGTGGAGAAAGCCACCCGGCCGTCGCCGGTCGCGAGCCTGTCATTGAGCAACGGTCAGCGGGTGTTCGAAGGTTCGTGCAAGGCCTGTCACGCTGATGGCCTGGGGCCGAAACTGTTCGGTGTGAGTCCGTCTCTGGCGAGCAATACCAATGTGCACAGCGATCAACCGGACAATCTGATCAAGGTCATCCTGCAAGGCATCGATGCACCGGCCACCAAGGACCTGGGCTACATGCCAGGTTTCAAGGACAGCCTGTCCAATACGCAGGTGGCGGAACTGGCGGCGTATTTGCGTAATCGGTTTGCTTCAAATGCGCCGGGTTGGGAAGGGTTGGAACAGAAGGTTGCACATCTGCGGGCTAATCCCGGCAGCCATTAAAAGCTTCGTCGGACCGCCGCCCGGAGCAAGCCCGCTCCCACAGGTTCAGCGAAACCCTTGTGGGAGCGAGCCTGCTCGCGAAGAGGCCAGCCCAGTCACCCCTGATGCTCGGCGGGCAACTTCATCACCCCCCGCACCACCAGATCCTTTATAAATCCCAACCAATCCTCCCGCTGCCCCTTGTCCGCCAGATCCTCCCCCAGGAAGGAACTGAGGGTGTGCCGGTTGGAGTTATAGAAGTAGCAAAGCGAGGCGATCATCAAATACACATGCTTGATGTCCAGATCCTGACGAAACAATCCCTGAACCTGACCCGCCGCAATGATCGGCCGCAACACGCCGACCGCTTCTCCCGACAACCTGCGCAACTCGCTGGACTGTTGGGCGTGCTTGCCGTTGTGCAGGTTCTCGTTGCTGAGGATGGCGACGAATTCCGGGTGTTCGACGTAGTAGTTCCAGACGAACGCCACCAGATCCTGCAGAGCCACCAGCGGTGTGCTCAGGTCCAGCTTGAGCTGGCTTTCGGCTTTATTGAATTGCTCATAGGTGTGTTCCAGCACGCAGATGAACAGCTGCTCTTTGCTGCCGAAGTAGTAATAAAGCATGCGGTCGTTGGAATCGGCCTCGCGGGAAATGCTCTCCACCCGTCCCCCGGAGTAGCCGTCGCGGGTGAACACCTTCACGGCCGCTTCGAGAATCCGGGTTCGGGTTTGATGGGCCTGAGCGGCCCGGATGCCGGTTTTCTTGTTCAACGTGCGGTCAACCTTCTACCAAACGGAGTCGCAACGAATGTAGCACGGTCCCTTCAGCGGTTCAGGCTGGCGGCTGTTTCAGTGGCCGGCGGATTTTCCATGACTTGCAGGATCGAGGCTTCCGGATCGAAGTCATCTTCTTCCAGCTCAATGAATTCTTCAGGCAGGAAGATATTCAGCACGATTGCGCACAACGCACCGACGGTGATTGGCGATTCGAAGATGTTGTGCAGCGCCTTCGGCAACTCGCGCAGCACTTCCGGAACTGCCGCGACACCGAGACCCATGCCGAGAGAAATCGACACGATCAGCATGTTGCGCCGGTGCAGGCCGGCTTCGGCGAGGATCTTGATCCCGGCGACCGCGACGGTGCCGAACATCACCAGTTCAGCGCCACCGAGTACCGGTTTCGGCATCAGTTGCAGCACCGCGCCGATCATCGGGAACAACCCCAGCAGCACCAACAAACCGGCAATGAAGAACGCCACGTAGCGGCTGGCCACGCCGGTGAGCTGAATCACGCCGTTGTTCTGGGCGAAGGTCACCATCGGCATGCTGTTGAACACGGCGGCCATGGCTGAGTTCAGGCCGTCGGCGAGCAGGCCGGACTTGATCCGGCGGAGGTAGATCGGGCCTTTGACCGGTTGCCGGGAAATCATCGAATTGGCGGTCAGGTCACCGGCGGCTTCCAGCGGCGACACCAGGAAAATCACCGCCACTGGTACAAACGCCACCCAATCGAAGTTAAAGCCGTACTTGAACGGCACCGGCACGCTCATCAAAGGGACGTCGGGCAGGCTGGCGAAGTTGACGTCACCCATCAGCCAAGCCACGACATAGCCGAGGGTCAGGCCGATGACGATCGCACCGAGACGCAGGAACGGCACATCGACCCGGTTCAACACCACAATCGTTCCGAGCACCAGGGCCGCCAGGGCCAGGTGACTGGCCGCGCCGAGGTCCGCCGCACCGAAGCCGCCGGCGATGTCGGTCATGGCAACTTTGATCAGCGACAGGCCCATCAGCGTGATGATTGTGCCGGTCACCACCGGGGTGATCAGCATCCGCAATTTGCCGATGAACTGGCTCAACACCACTTCGATGAAGGCAGCGAAAAAGCACACACCGAAGATCGTCGACAGGATCTCATCGGTGCCGCCGCCCCGGGCCTTGACCATGAAGCCGGCACTGAGAATCACGCTGATGAATGAGAAGCTGGTGCCTTGCAGACACAGCAGGCCGGAACCGATCGGGCCGAAACGTCGCGCCTGAACAAACGTGCCCAACCCCGAGACGAACAGCGCCATGCTGATCAGGTACGGCACTTCGCTTTGCAGGCCGAGAGCGCCCCCCATGATCAGCGTCGGGGTGATAATGCCGACGAAACTCGCGAGTACGTGTTGCAGGGCGGCGAAGACGGTGGCGGTCAGATGCGGACGATCGTCGAGGCCGTAAATCAGGTCGGAACGGGGCCGGGGTTTTGCGTGTTCGGATGAGGTCACGAGAAATGCGCCAGGGGCCAGGTCAAAAAATGGAGGCGCAGGATGCCAGAAACCGGCAAAAGATCAAAAGATCGCAGCCTCGTTTCACTCGACAGCTCCTACATTTGCAACACGATCCCTGTAGGAGCTGTCGAGTGAAACGAGGCTGCGATCTTTTGATCTTCAGACAAACGCCGCCAGCAAATCCTCTTCAAAGGCTTTTTGCGCATCCCCTGGCACTTGGGCGCGATGGCGGGCCAGATGAAACGCCACGTCGAAACTCATATCGGCACGGCGCACGGCCCGCAGCAATCCCTTGTCTTCCCAGCTGCGGGCAAAGTGTTCGGGTAAATAACCGACATGTTTGCCAGAGAGAATGAAGGCGAGGGTGCCTTCAACCTGCTCCGAGCGCGCCGAACACATCTTCCCCTGGAAGGGTTCGTCGCTGCGCAGGAAGCGGTAAGGGTGATCGACCCGATCGCAAGCCTGTAGCGCTTGTTCGTCAGGTGCCTCATCGGTGAACAACGGATGGCCGGCGGCGCAATACAGGTGCTGGGTTTCGGTAAACAGTTCGCGGTAGTCAAAAGCGCTTTGCACTTGTGAGAAATAGCCGATTGCCAGGTCCAGTCGTTGTTGCAGCAGCAACCGTTCCATTTCGCCGGGCATGGCGCTGATCAATTCGATGCGGACCGATTCGTCCCGTTCACGAAAGCGCCGGATCGCATCGGCCACCCGTTGCAGCACGGATTGATCGAGCGCTTCGGACAGTCCCAGACGCACCTCGCCGATCAAGCGCCCGGCCACGCCATTGGATTGATGGCGGAAGGCTTCGATGGATTCGAACAGGCTGCGAGTCGCACTGAGCAGTTGCTCGCCCTTGGGCGTGATCTTGAAACCACCCTTGCCGCGACTGCACAGGCGATAGCCGAGTCGGGTTTCCAGTTTGGCCATTTGCTGGCTGATGCTCGACTGGCTCAAGCCCAACTCACCCTGAGCCGCGCTGAAGCCGCCGCATTCCACCACATTGACGAACAGGCGCAGCAGTTGCAGATCGAGATCGTGGAGTTGGCCGAGCATCAAACATTACTCCGGGATAAAGTCAGGATAATTAACTTGGTATTTCATCAATGTATCCGACGACGCATTCTGCATCCACTTCATCTGGTCAGGTGTTTCGTCATGGCTCCCATGTTCAAGCTGTGTTTACCCGCGCTGTTCCTCGCCATGGCTGTATCGGCCCAGGCCGAGGAAAAAGTCCTGAATCTCTACAGTTGGTCCGATTACGTAGCGCCTGAAACCTTGCAGCGTTTCGAGGAGGAAACCGGTATTCACGTGCGCTACGACACCTTCGACTCTTCGGAAGTGCTCGAAACCAAATTGCTCACCGGGGGCAGCGGTTATGACGTGGTCGTGCCGTCTTCCAGTGTACTGGCCCGCGGATTGGCAGCCGGTGCGTTGAAAGAGATTCCCCACGAAGGCCTCAAGGGATACGCCAACCTCGATCCGGATTTGCTGGAAAAACTTGCCGCCGTCGACCCCGGCAACCGTTATGGCGTGCCCTACACCTGGGGCACCCTGGGATTGGGGATGAATGTCGAAGCCGTGAAGCAGCGTTTGCCGGACGTGCCGCTCAACAGCCTGGACCTGCTGTTCAAGCCTGAGTACGCCAGCAAACTGAAAGACTGCGGCATTGCCATTCTCGATTCGCCTCAGGAAGTGATCGGCCTGGCGCTGCATTATCTGGGTAAAAATCCCTACAGCACCGACAAGGCTGATCTGTCAGCCGCCGAGGCGCTGTTGCATCAGCTGCAACCCAATGTGCTGTACGTCGCGACCGGTCGGCAGATCAGCGATCTGGCCAACGGCAGCGTCTGCCTGGCGCTGACCTACAACGGTGACGCCAGCATGGCGGCCGATCAGGCGCGCAAGGCCAATAAACCGTTCGAAGTGGCCTACCGGATTCCGCAAGAGGGCACGCTGGTCTGGCAGGACAACCTGGCGATCCCCAAGGACGCGCCTCACCCCGAAGCCGCCCGCGCCTTTATCGAGTTCATGCTGCGACCGGAATCCGTTGCGGCACTGACCAATGAACTGTTCTTCGCGACGGCCAACCAGGCCGCAACACCGCTGGTGGATGAGGCGGTGCGCACCGACCCGGACATCTACCCACTGGCTGACGTGCGTGGCCGGTTGTACGCCGATCGCAGCATGAGCCTCAAGGACCTGCGTCAACGCACTCGCTTGTGGACCACTTTCCGTAGCCGCCAATAATAAGGAACCTGAGATGGACGTCCCGATGCAAAACGATCAGGCCATGACCCGCGACAGCCTCTACGGCACTGCCGCCGAAAGTACCTACGCCGGTATCACCAGCTTCATGCGTCGTCGCTACAGTCGCGACTTGCGCGGCGTTGACGTAGCGGTCAGCGGTGTCCCGTTCGACACCGCCACCAGCAACCGTCCCGGTGCGCGTTTCGGACCACGCGGCATTCGTGCCGCATCCACCGGGATTGCCTGGGAACGCCATTGGCCATGGGCCTTCGACCCGTTCGACCATCTGGCGGTCATCGACTTCGGCGATTGCGACTTCGATTACGGCACACCGCAGTCGGTGCCGGAAAGCATCGAAGCCCACGCTGAACACATTCTCAACGCCGGTAGCGCAATGCTGACGTTCGGCGGGGATCACTTCATCACCTATCCGCTGCTCAAGGCCCATGCACGTAAACATGGTCCGCTGTCGTTGATCCACTTCGACGCCCACAGCGACACCTGGCCGGACGAAGACGGCAAGCGTGTCGATCACGGCACGATGTTCTGGCACGCGGCCAAGGAAGGTTTGGTGGATCCGTCACGTTCGGTGCAGATCGGCTTGCGCACCACCAATGACGATCACCAGGGTTTCCAGGTGCTGGATGCGCGACAAGTGCATCGACGTGGTGTTGATGAGATTGTCGAGGCCATTCGGGCGCGGGTCGGTGATCACCCGGTGTACCTGACGTTCGACATCGACTGCCTCGATCCGGCCTTCGCTCCAGGCACCGGAACGCCGGTGTGCGGCGGCTTGAGTACGGTGCAGGCGCTGGAAATTCTCGGCGGCTTGCGCGGGATCAATCTGGTAGGAATGGACGTCGTGGAAGTGGCGCCGGCCTACGACAGTGCGGACATTACCTCACTGGCGGCGGCGACGTTGGCGATGGAAATGCTGTGCCTCTATGCGGCTAAACACAAAGTCGACCGGTAACCCACAAACCAAAATGTGGGAGCAAGCTCCCTCCCACATTTCGATCTGTGTCAGGCCACTGGAATGATTGGCAGATCCAGGGTTTCAGCCCCGGTAAATCGCGCCATCGACCCGGCAATGGATTCATGGGGCACGCCCATTGCCACAGCACTGACACCCTCAAGTCGCGACACCTGTTCAGCACTCAACTGCACATCCAGCGCACCCAAGGTCGCATCCAGTTGCTCACGGGTGCGCGAGCCGAGAATCGGTATCAGTGCCGTGGTCGAACGCTTGGCTTTTTCCCGCAACCAGGCAATGGCCACGTGCGTCGGGCTGGCGCCCAGCTCTGCGGCAACGGCCAGTAAAGTGTCGAGCAGGGCGGTTTCACGGGCACTTTTCTCAGCGTGGATCAGCATGCCAAGTTTGGCGGCGCGGTTGTCGCCATCGTTGGTGCGGTACTTGCCGGTGAGGAAGCCGCCACCCAACGGTGACCATAACGTAGCGGCCAGACCCAAGGCTTCGGCCATCGGCAGTTGTTCACGTTCGGCGGTGCGTTCGGCGAGGCTGTATTCCACCTGAATCGCAGCAATCGGTGAGAAACCACGAACCTCGGCCAGCAAGTCGGCCCGAGCAATGCGCCACGCCGGGAAGTTCGACAGCCCGGCGTAATGAATTTTGCCGGCGCGCACCAGATCGTCGAAACCACGCAGGATCTCTTCCATCGGCGTCACGCCATCGCTCATGTGGGCCCAGAACAGGTCGATGTGGTCGGTGTTGAGTCGTTTCAGGCTTTCTTCCACGGCGCGAACCATGTTCTTGCGGTTGTTGCCGGTGTGGGAAATGCCCGCAGCCGGCGTGGTCCCCAAGGTGTATTTGGTGGCGATGACCAGGCGATCCCGTTCCGCTGCGATGAACTCGCCGAGCATGGCTTCCGACTGGCCAGCCTGATAGCCGTTGGCGGTGTCGATGAAATTGCCGCCGGCCTCCAGATAGCCATCAAAAATGCGTTTGGCTTCGTCGCGCTCGGCGCCATGGCCCCAGCCGGTGCCGAAGTTACCAGCGCCCAACGCCAGTTCCGAGACCCGCAAGCCGGTTTTGCGGCCGAAGACTTTGTAATGCATGGGGATGACTCCTGAAGGAAAAGACGTTGGGGTTGAATATAAATGTCTAGCGACATGTATTTAATATGATGCTGGTAATATTGGACGTCAAGGTACTTTTCCGTTCGCAAGAAAAGGGCCGACCACCGGGCACAACGCTACTGCCACTTTCTGACAGGGTCCTCTGCTAAGCTCCGACAACTTTTACGGACAGAGCCTGCCGATCGTGTCGCGTACCACTCGTTTACTGACCTTGTTGCAAGTGCTGCGCGGCAAAAGTCGTCCGGTGACCGCGGCAACACTTGCCGGCGAATTGGAGATTTCCGAACGCACGCTGTACCGCGACATCGCCGAACTTACCGCCCTCGGCGCGCCCATCTACGGCGAAGCGGGGATCGGCTATGTGCTGCGCAGCGGTTTGTTTCTGCCGCCGCTGATGCTCAACGCCGATGAAACCGAAGCCATCGTGCTGGGGTTGCGTTATGTGGATCAGCGCGGTGATGAGGTGTTGAGCAAGGCGGCGGCGGATGCGCTGGCCAAGATTGCCGCCGTACTGGCGCCTGAAGCGCTGGACGCGTTACGCAACCCGACGGTGTTGCCAGGACCGCCAGGCTATGGCTTTGCGCCCAACGCGGTGCCACTGAATGTGTTTCGCCAGGCCATCCGCGATCAGGCCAAGCTGCACATCGACTACGCGGACGCCAACCAGGTGCCGAGTCAGCGGCTGATCTGGCCGCTGGCCCTGGGGTTTCTGAACGAGGTGCGAATCATCGTCGCCTGGTGCGAGTTGCGCAGCGCCTACCGCACCTTTCGCACCGACCGGATCTCGGCAGCGAACGAACAGGGCGAGCGTTATCCGGGGCGGCGCAGCGACCTGTTGCGCACCTGGCGCAAGCAGATGCAACTGGACGAAGCCGGGCGCTTCACTCCTGACAAGAACTGACACAGGCTTGTTTTAGCATGGCTCCAGAATCAATAAACAAGGAGCCGTAACCATGTCCAATCCCGCCTCTCCACTGGCACCCGCCATCGCCGCCTACATTGCTGCCGCCAATGCCCGCGACACCTCGCGAGTCGCCAGTTTTTTCGCTGAGGATGCCAATGTGTTCGATGAAGGCCAGCATCAGGTCGGCACACACGCCATCGCGCAATGGATGCAAGACACCGCCCAGCGTTACCAGCCACGGGTTGAAGTGCTCGACGTGCAACTGCGCACCGGCAAAGTGTTGGTGCATAACCTGATCTCCGGAACGTTTCCCGGCAGCCCGCTGGAATTGCGCTACATGTTTCGCCTGAATGAACAGGGCAAGATTGCCCGGCTAGACATCTCTCTCTAATCAAGGCGCATGGCATACTGCCGCGCATGAATGTCGACTCCCCCTTAAGCGCCTGGCAACACGCCATCGAACAGAAGGGCTTCGTCCAGGACGAAGCCCAGGAACATGCCGTGTGGGCGCTGCAGAAATGCTACGAAGCGCTGCATGAAGGGCGCACGCCGATCACTGGCGTGTACCTCTGGGGCCCGGTCGGGCGCGGCAAGACCTGGTTGATGGACCAGTTTTACCAAAGCCTGAAGGTCCCGGCCCGCCGCCAACACTTTCACCACTTTATGGGCTGGGTGCATCAGCGTTCGTTTCAGCTGACCGGCACCGCCGACCCGTTGAAGGCGCTGGCTCGCGAACTGAGCGAGGAAGTGCGGGTACTGTGTTTTGACGAGCTGTTCGTCAACGACATCGGCGACGCCATCATTCTCGGGCGTTTGTTTCAGGTGATGTTCGAGCAGGGCGTGGTGGTGGTCTGCACCTCCAATCAGCCACCGGATCAGCTGTACGCCGATGGCTTCAATCGCGACCGGTTCGTGCCCGCCATCGAAGCCATCAAGAAACATATGCAGGTGATTGCGGTGGATGGCGGCGAAGATCATCGCCTGCATCCCGGCAAAGGTTTGCAACGCTACTGGGTGGCGGCACCGGGGCAACCCAGCGCTCTGGATGAAGTGTTCAAGGCATTGACCGTCGGCCAGTCGGTGTCCAGTGATCCGATCAAGGTCGGCTACCGCTCACTCAATGTCGTGCAGGCCAGTCCAACCGTACTCTGGACTCGTTACGCCGACCTCTGTGAACAGCCGTTTGCCGCCATGGATTTCATCGCCCTGTGCGACACCTTCAGCGCTATTCTGTTGAGTGACGTGCCCAACCTCAGCGCGCAAAAGCGTGAAGGGCGCATCGCCCGAGGCACTGAAGACGGCGTCGAAAGGGTGGTGGCGGGCGATCGCGAGCTGCCGCAATTGTCGGTGCATGACGACGGTGTACGGCGTTTCATCGCCCTGGTGGACGAGTGCTACGACCGCAAGGTGCCGCTGTGCCTCGAAGCGCAGGTGCCCATGGAATCGTTGTACACCGAGGGTTATCTGGAGTTTCCGTTCCGCCGCACCCTCAGCCGTTTACAGGAAATGCAGCTGCAACGTTTCGCCGAAGCTTGAACAAGGAGCCGCGAACATGAACCAGCCTCTGTCGCACCATTTGCTGACCATGGCCTATCAGAACGCCTGGGCCAATCATCGCCTCGCCAAGGCCTGGAGCCAGTTGAGCCCGGCCGATCTGGCGGCGCCGCGGGTCAGCTTCTTTCCCAGTCTGCGCGCTACCCTCAATCACATCCTGACCTGCGACTGTTTTTACCTGGATGCGCTGGAGCGGGAGTTGCGCGGCGATGACCCTCATCCCGAATGCTATGTGTTTTTCAACCAGGACGAGCCGTTTACGCACGCCGTAGACCTCAAGCGCGAACAAGCGCTGGTGGACCTTCGACTGATCGCCTATTGCGAGCAAATGCGCGATGCAGACCTCGGGAAGGTCGTGACCATCGCCCGGGACACGCCGCAACATGACAGCCGCTTGCGCCTGCTGTCCCATCTGTTCGAGCACCAGATGCATCATCGCGGGCAGGTTCACGCCATGCTCAGCGGCACCTCGGTCAAACCGCCGCAACTGGACGAGTTTTTCTGTGCCGGTGAGTCAGGCCTGAGGGCTGAGGATTTTGCCGAGCTGGGGTGGACCGAGGCGCTGATCTGGGGCGCTTGAGCGAAAAATTACAGCAGGATCCGGTTGTCGACACGGCTGTGCCCGCGATATTGTCGATCGGCCCTTCAGTGCGAGATGCACTGGGGCGACTTAATGTGTGAACGAGGGTGGAAATGGAATCCGCAGAAATTCTTGTACTTCAGGCCAGCTATACCAATCCGGTGCATGCCGAGGCTATTGGACTGGTGCTAAATGCTTACGCCGAAGACCCGATGGGTGGCGGCCACTCGTTGCCCGCCGACTTGTTGAAGCAACTGCCGGCGGAACTGGCCAAACGTCCTCACGCGTTCAGCGTTCTGGCCTTTGTCGGTGGCGAGCCGGCCGGGCTGGTCAATTGCTTTGAAGGTTTCTCGACCTTCGCCTGTCGCCCGTTGGTCAACGTGCACGATGTGTGCGTGGTGTCGAAATTTCGTGGCTTGGGGTTGAGCCAGAAGATGCTGCAAAAGGTCGAAGACATCGCCCGCCAGCGCGGTTGCTGCAAAATCACACTGGAGGTGCTGGAAGGTAATGCAGTCGCCCAGGCGTCCTATGGCAAGTTCGGTTTTGCCGCAGGCATGTTCGACCCGGCGCACGGTCGGATGCTGTTCTGGACCAAGGCGCTTTAAGGCGTTACGGGCATAAAAAAGGGCGTCCATCAGGACGCCCTTTGTCGTTACGGTTTGTAGTGCTCTGTCACTTGCGCGGTTTGATCATCCGGAACTCTTATTTCAGTGGTGTTGCTGGCGTTACTTTGATTCGCCTCCTGGCTGAACCGCAGGCTCTCAAAGTAGTACCGCATGCGTTCAGCGCCACCTTCGGCGAATGCAGCGGTTGAACTGAAGATCATCAGGCCGGCGAGGATCATGGTTGTACGTTTCATGGTGTACCCCTACGAGTTGTCGGGTCCTTTCGTCCATGAAGCAATGTCGAAAGGACATTATCCGCCGATTCCGTTAAATGGGAATTACCTGCGCCTAGAGCTTCCAGTCCAGGCTCAGGGTCACCGTGCGCGGGTCACCCCAAAACACACCGTTGTAGAACCCGACGTTGTCGTAATACTTCTTGTCGAACAGGTTATCGACGTTCAGCGAGGCGGACAGGTGCTTGTCGAACTCATACCGCGACATCAGTTTGACCACTGTGTAAGCCTCCTGCCGGATCTTGGTCCTTTCGGTGATCACCGCACCGTCGGCGCTACGTCCCACCGGGCGGCTGGCGGCGCGGAACACATCGCTTTGCCAGTTCACCGCGCCACCCACGGTCAGTGCCTGCCAGTCGCCGGGCAGACGATAGGCTGTGGAGAGCCGGAACATATTCAGCGGCTGGTTGGTATTGGCGCGTTTCTTTTCGCCATTGGCCGAGTGGGTGTAGGTGTAGCCGGCCGTCATGTTCCAGCCGGCCATGACCTCGCCCGAGAGCTCGGCTTCGAAGCCCTGAACCTTGTTGCCTTTACCGCCTGACTTGTAGAACTCCTTGCCGGTGACCGGGTCCGGTGGCACCGAATCGTCGACTTCGGCTACGTTGTCCTGTTTGCTCCAGAACAGCGCGGTAGCCACGTTGAGACGTTCTTCCAGCAAACTGCCCTTGAGCCCCAGTTCATAGTTGCTGCCCACTACCGGCTCGAGGTATTTGCGATTGCGGTCGCGATTGTCTTGCGGGTTGAAGATGTCGGTGTAGCTGACGTACGCCGTGTATTCGGCGGTGAGGTCGTAGAGCAGCCCGGCGTAGGGCGTCCACATGTCGTTGTGTTCCTGGCTGCTGGCATCGACGCTGCTCAGTTGCAGGTTGTTGTCGTACTTGTTGGTCTTGCTCGACACTTTCCAGCTGCCATAACGACTGCCGAGTACGGCGTGCAGGTCATTCGTCAGGCTCAGGCGAGTGGCCAGGTAACCGGCCTTCTGGCGGGTACTGTCTTTTGAACCTGAAAGGCTGGTGACCGTGTCGGGAAACTTGGCGATGTCGCCCATGTATTTCCAGTCGCGGATGTTTTCGTAATCCGATGCCCTGGGGCCGTCCACCATGTACGGGGAATCTTCCCGGCGCTCGGCTTCGCCATAGCCGATCATCATTTCGTGTTCCCGACCGAACAGCGAGTAAGGGCCAGCCACGTTGAAGTCATAAGCCTTCATTTTTTGCGTACTGAGCATGTGGCTGACGTTGGCGCTCATGCCACTGCGATCAGCCTCGGGGAACCCGCCGCCGCCGTAGTAGATCTTGCCGTCGGTGTCGCTCTCGCGATGGGTGTAGGCGGCCTTGGCATGCCAGCCGGCACCCAGTTGGTGTTCCAGCGTGGCGAACGCGGTTTTGTCCTTGAGCGGCCAGGAACTCCACGACGTGGCCATGTTGGTAGAGCGTCCGAGGTTGGCCTTGCCACCGTCAGCGTTCCAGTACGGCACCGTGCCCCAGGACGTACCCTGGACGTGTTTGTTCTGATAGTCGTAACCCACGGCCAGCACGGTGTCATCGGTCAAATCGGCTTCAAGTATCCCGTAGCCGACTTCACGTTGTTGCTGGTACTTGTCGCGGAACGAATCGCTGTCGCGATAGGCCAGCACGCTACGTCCGCGCAGGCGGCCGTCGAAAGCCAGCGGACCGCCGACATCCAGATAACTGTAGTAGTCGTCATAACTGCCGCCGCTGACCCCGGTCTGGACTTGCCACTGCGCCGTCGGCCGTTTACGCACCATGTTGATGGTGGCCGACGGGTCACCCGCGCCGGTGGTCAGGCCGGTCGCACCGCGAACCACTTCGATGCGGTCGTAGATGATGGTGTCGGAATCGGACTTCATGTAGCTGAAGGTGTTCAGCATGCCGTCGATCTGGAAATTGGTGATCGAGTAACCCCGGGAGGAATAGCTGACCCGGTCCGAATCGTTGTGCTGAACGACCACGCCGGTGGTCTGGCTCATGGCTTCAGACAGCGTGCCGAGTTTGAAATCGTCCATTTGCTGGCGCGTGACCACGGACACCGATTGCGGCGTTTCCTTGATCGACAGGTTCAAGCGCGTCGCAGTGCTCATGGCGCCGGTGGTGTACGACTCGGTGTTTTCGGTGGTGCTGCCCAAACCTTGGGCGGTCACATTGGTGGCGCCCAGTTCGAGGGTGCGGCCAGGCTCTTTGTCAGGGCCTGTTTCAGCCAGCAAGTCGGGGCACAAGGCGGCACTGCACAGGCCCAGGGTAAAGGTCATGGAACGGGTGATAGGCGCGAACATCGCAGCCAACTCCTTGTCTTCGAGGGAAAAATTCCGTTTGTTCAAAGACGAAGGGGAAAGGCGGGATTTGGCTATAAACGAGAATAATTATTATCTTCGCGAAGTTTCGGACAGCTCAATTCATGTGGGAGCGAGCTCGCTCCCACAGGTTCAGCAGGATTACTGCTGAATGACTGCCACCGCCTTCGGTTTCATCAGGCTGAAGTCAATCAATGCCTTTTGCTCGCGCTCATAAGGATTGCCGATCATCAATGGCCGTGGCTTGAAACTGTCGCTGACCAGGCTCTTGCTGCGATCCAGTTCATCGAAGCTCAGACCCGCCAGATCAGCCCAGGTGTGGATCAGGTGCGAGCTGCTGTAAGGCCGCCCCAGATCACCGGCAAAGCTCCAGTCATGGTTTTCACGCCATTTCGGCGAGGCCCAGGCCATGAACGGAATGGTGTACATCGGCGCCGTCGGTTTGCTTTCGTTGCGGCCAAGGGTGCTGTGGCCAGGAGAATCGAAAACGTCTTCACCGTGGTCGGAGAGGTACAGCAGGAACCCGTTCGGATCAGATTTGGCGTAGTCCTTGATCAGGCTCGAGACCACGAAGTCGTTGTACAGCACCGCGTTGTCATAGCTGTTGTACGTCGGCACCTGATCGTCGCGCACACCGTCCGGAACGCCTTTGCGGTCCTTGAACTTATCGAAGGACGACGGATAACGGTATTGGTAGCTCATGTGCGTGCCGAGCAAATGCACGACGATCAGCTTGCGCGGCGCAGCGTCGGCCAAGGCCTTGTTGAACGGCTCGATCACGTCGCCATCGTACTGGGCGGCATTCTGGTTGCGGTTGTTGTTCAGGTACACCTGCTCGTCGGCCTGCTCGGAGAAGGTCGTCAGCATGGTGTTGCGCTTGGTCATGGTCTGCTGGTTGGTGATCCAGAAGGTCTTGTAGCCTGCCTGTTTCATCATGCTGACCAGCGATGGGGTCGACAGATACAGGTCCGGGTTTTCTTCGTCGGCGAAGGTCAGAACCTGCTGCAACGCCTCGATGGTGTAGGGGCGCGGGGTGATGACGTTATCGAAGACCGCCAGTTGATCCTTGAGCTTGTCCAGCTCCGGGGTGGTTTCCCGAGGGTAGCCGTAGAGGCTCATGCGCTGACGGTTGGTGGACTCACCGATCACTAGCACCAGGGTCGCCGGCTGATTGGCCGCCGAATCCTTGAGATTGTGCAGCGGTGGAATCTTGCTGGCGCTATTGAGCATGTCTTGCATGCCGGCCAGGGTTTCGAGGTAGCGGTGATAGGCCACGGCCATCTGCCAAGGCACCGCAGGCTCGATGCGGGATTCAAATTTATCGAAACCGCCGGCAAGGCTGCCGATACGCGCGGTTTGCTTGATCAGCGGATAACCGACGACGGCGACCACAATCGCCGTTGCAGCCACTAGTGCCCGACCGCGAGGCATGTACACCGGGCGCAAGCGAGTCCAGAGGAAGTAAGCGAAAGCGGTATGAGCGAGGAACGCCGCCACCATCCACCAGGCAAAGTACTGAGTCATGTACTCGCCCGCTTCAGAGACGTTCGACTCGAACATAATGAAGATGACGCTTTGGGAAAACTCCTGCTGATAGATGAAGAAATAACCCAGGCTGGCCATTGAGCAGGCCCACAGCACCACACCGATCAGCGCGGCCATGACTCGTGTTTGTTTGGGGAACAACAGCATCGGCGCGAGCCAGATGGCACTCATCACAAAGGCCTGGCGGAACCCGGTAAAACCGGAGGTGCCTGTCAATTGGATCAGTAGTTGGGTAATGCCGGAAAAATACCAGAAGAACAGGAACAGCCAGAGAAATCCTGTCCAGTCGAAACCATTCGCAGACGTATTGCTGCGTTTAAACAAAGCCATTCAGCGCTCCAGCCAAAAATCACTTCCCCGCCGGGACACCAATATCACCGACGGACGGGGGGCGCGGAGTATCAGGAAACGAATGTGAAAACTTCGTGAGTGCCGGGTTTGTCAAAAAGGGGGGATGGCAGGTCGGAAACAGCAGTGGGCTGCTTCCGAATCAAGCGAGGGGATCAGGCGTGAGGCACACGGTGAGTGACGGGCAAAGGCTGGGCCTGATTGCTTTGTGTCAACAAGCGCAATTGCGCGAGCTCCTGCTTCAACTGGTCGCGCTCGTCTTTCAACTGGCGCAATTCATCGCGACGGATCGTGACGTAAAGGGTTTGTGCTGGCAGTGCTGCGTGTACTGTGCCCATTGCTCACCTCGCAAATGGCTGTCTCAACTGTAAACCTGCCCCGAAATCGGGTGCTGACTTACTATCGGCGCTGATTTTGATTTCTTTTGCCCCGGAAGGGAACTTTTTTATTTTTCATGGTCGTTGTGTCTTCGGCGCGATTACCGACGTTATCAATCTGGATCGGGCACAATGCCCGGAAACTATGTGCCAACGCTCTGGACTAACCCTCATTAGTCGCGTTGGGCTATAACCTTTGACACACATTATTTGTAGTAGGGAGCATCAGAACATGCAACTCGGGATTATTGGACTGGGCCGCATGGGCGGCAATATTGCGCGGCGCCTGATGCTCAACGGTCATACCACCGTTGTTTACGACCGCAATACCGCCTTTGTCGACACCCTGGCCGCAGAAGGCGCCTCTGGCGTCATCGACCTGCCGGCACTGGTCGCTGGCCTGGCCAAGCCACGTGCGGTGTGGGTCATGCTGCCGGCCGGCGCACCGACCGAAGACACCATCGACACCCTGAGCACCTTGCTCGAAGCTGGCGATACCATCATCGACGGCGGCAACACCTTCTATAAGGACGACATCCGCCGGGCGAAAACCCTGTCGGAGAAAGGCCTGCACTACGTCGACGTCGGCACCTCCGGCGGCGTCTGGGGGCTGGAGCGTGGTTATTGCATGATGATCGGCGGCGAAGCCGAGGTGGTTAAACGCCTTGATCCGCTGTTCGAGAGCCTTGCACCGGGCCTGGGCGACATCCCTCGGACCAAGGACCGCAAGTCCGAAGACGATCGTGCCGAGCGCGGTTACATCCACGCAGGCCCGGCCGGTTCGGGGCATTTCGTGAAAATGATCCACAACGGCATCGAATACGGAATGATGCAGGCCTTCGCCGAAGGCTTCGACATCCTCAAGACCAAGGCCAGCACCAACCTGCCGGAAGACCAGCGTTTCGACCTGAACGTCGGCGACATCGCCGAAGTCTGGCGTCGTGGCAGCGTCGTGTCGTCCTGGTTGCTCGACCTGACCGCCGACGCGCTGGCCAGTGATCCGAAACTCGATGGTTACTCCGGGTCGGTCGCTGATAGTGGTGAAGGTCGCTGGACCATCGAAGCCGCCATGGAGCAATCGGTGCCCGTACCGGTGCTGTCGAACTCGCTGTTCTCCCGCTACCGTTCGCGCGGGCAAGGCACCTTTGGCGACAAGATTCTCTCGGCCCAGCGCTTCGGCTTCGGCGGCCACGTGGAGACTTCGAAAAAATGACCCGTCTGATCCGCAATAAATCCAAGGCAGAACCCGCACCACCGACCACGCTGTTTCTGTTCGGTGCCCATGGTGATCTGGTCAAGCGTCTGTTGATGCCGGCGCTGTACAACCTGAGTCGTGACGGTCTGCTTGGTGATGGACTGCGGATCATCGGCGTTGACCACAACGCCATCACCGATGAAGCCTTTGCGAAAAAACTCGAAGACTTCATTCGGGCCGAAGTGGCCGCCAAGGTCGGCAAGGGCGATCAAGCCCTTGACCCGGACTTGTGGGCCAAGTTGGCCAAAGGCATCAGCTACGTCCAGGGCGACTTCCTGGACGACAGCACCTATCAAGCGCTGGCGGCGAAAATCGCCGCCAGCGGTACTGGCAACGCCGTCTTCTACCTGGCCACCGCGCCACGTTTCTTCAGCGAAGTGGTGCGTCGTCTCGGCGCCGCCGGCTTGCTGCAAGAGTCGCCAGAGGCGTTTAGAAGGGTGGTGATCGAAAAACCCTTCGGTTCCGATCTGCATACCGCCGAAGCCTTGAACGCTTGCTTGCTCAAGGTGATGACGGAAAACCAGATATACCGGATCGATCACTATCTGGGCAAGGAAACCGTGCAGAACATTTTGATCAGCCGATTCTCCAACAGCCTGTTCGAAGCGTTCTGGAACAACCACTACATCGACCACGTACAAATCACCGCCGCCGAAACCGTTGGCGTGGAAACCCGTGGCAGTTTTTATGAACACACCGGCGCCTTGCGGGACATGGTGCCCAATCACCTGTTCCAATTGCTGGCGATGGTCGCAATGGAGCCGCCAGCCGCCTTTGGCGCCGATGCGGTACGCGGCGAGAAAGCCAAGGTGGTCGGTGCGATTCGTCCCTGGTCGGTCGAGGAAGCGTTGGCCAACTCGGTGCGCGGCCAATACGCGCCCGGCGAAATCGACGGCAACGAGTTGCCGGGGTATCGCCAGGAAAACAACGTGGCGCCCGACAGCAATACCGAAACCTATGTCGCGCTGAAAGTCATGATCGACAACTGGCGCTGGGTCGGCGTGCCGTTTTACTTGCGCACCGGCAAGCGCATGAGCGTGCGCGACACCGAGATTGTCATCTGCTTCAAACCGGCGCCGTATGCGCAGTTCCGCGATACCGAGGTCGATGAGTTGCAACCGACCTATCTGCGAATCCAGATTCAACCCAACGAAGGCATGTGGTTCGACCTGCTGGCCAAACGGCCCGGCCCGGCGTTGAAAATGGCCAATATCGAACTGGGCTTTGCCTACAAGGATTTCTTTGAAATGCAGCCGTCCACCGGCTACGAAACCCTGATCTACGATTGCCTGACCGGCGATCAGACGCTGTTCCAGCGCGCCGACAACATCGAGAACGGCTGGCGCGCCGTGCAGCCTTTCCTCGATGCCTGGCAGCAGGACGCGAGCGTGCAGAGCTATGCCGCTGGCGAAGACGGCCCGCAGGCTGCAGAAGATCTCCTGACCCGCGACGGTCGCGTCTGGCACGGCCTCGGATGAGCCACGCGCCGCAGCCTCCCATTCGTTTTTTACTCAGTGATATGGATGGCACCTTGTTGCTGCCCGATCACAGCCTCAGCCAACGCACCGTCGACGCGGTCCGCTCGTTGCGCGAGGCGGGCGTGCTGTTCAGCCTGGCCACCGGCCGTCCGCCCAAAGCCATGTTGCAGCAGATTGAAGCCCTGGGCGTCGACTTGCCAACGGCAGCGTTCAACGGCGGCACCATCGTCAACCCGGATGGCAGTTTGCTGGTCGCGCATTACTTGCCGGCAACGGCGGCGCTGACGGCGTTGGCGCTGTTTGCCGACCGGCCGGACCTCGAAATCTGGGTGTTCAGTGGTGGCGACTGGTTGCTGAAAGATCCGAACGGCCCAATGGTGCCTCGTGAACAGCACGGCCTGGGTTATCCGCCAGTGGTGGTGGAGAGTTTTGAGCCGTACCTGGAACGCATCGACAAGATCGTCGCCACCAGCAACAACACGCAGTTGTTGATTGAGCTGGAAGCGCTCCTGCTGCCCAACGTGGAAGGCCAGGCACAGGTCTCCCGTTCGCAGCCGATTTATCTGGATGTGACCGCGATGCAAGCCAACAAGGGTGCAGCGCTGGCGACACTGGCCGAATTTCTCGGTGTGCCGCTGGAGCAGACCGCGGCGTTGGGCGATGGCGGCAACGACCCGGCGATGTTTCACCGCGCAGGCTTGTCGATCGCCATGGGGCAGTCGGAAGAGGCGGTGAAGCGCCAGGCCGATGTTGTCACTGGAACCAACACCGAAGACGGTGCGGCCCAGGCAATCGAGCGCTATATCCTGAAACGCTGAAACCCCTGTAGGAGCTGTCGAGTGCAACGAGGCTGCGATCTTTTGATCTTCGCTTGCAAAAGCAACATCAAAAGATCGCAGCCTCGTTGCACTCGACAGCTCCTACAGGTTGATTGGGGTTTACAGCCAGAAACTCACTGCATACCAGCCAAGAACACCCATCACCACGGTGTACGGCAACGCCATCCACACCATCCGTCCGTACGACAGGCGAATCAGCGGTGCAATCGCCGAAGTCAGCAGGAACAGAAACGCAGCCTGACCATTGGGCGTCGCCACGCTCGGCAGGTTGGTGCCGGTGTTGATCGCAATCGCCAGCGTCTCGAAATGCTCACGGCTCATGTGGCCAGAGATAAAGGCCTGTTTCACTTCGGTGATGTAAATGGTCGCGACGAACACGTTATCGCTGATGGCCGAGAGCAAACCGTTGGCAATAAACAGCATGCCCGGCTGTTGATCCGCTGGCAGCGCCAACACCCACTGGATCAAAGGCGTGAACAGTTGCTGATCGTGAATCACCGCCACCACCGCGAAAAACACCACCAGCAGTGCTGTGAACGGCATGGCGTCCTTGAACGCGTTGCCGATACGGTGCTCGTCGGTGATGCCAGTGAATGCGGTGATCAGCACGATCACCATCAAGCCGATCAGGCCGACCTCAGCAATGTGGAACGCCAGCCCCGCAATCAGAATCAGCGCTGCCAATCCCTGCACGATGAGCGCTGCACGTTGGCGCGAGGTGCGTTCGGCATTGTCTTCGGCGGCGTAATTGGCCAGAACCGCACGCACGTTGTCCGGTAACAGCGTGCCGTAACCGAACCAGCGAAGTTTCTCCAGCAGGACGCAGGTCACCAGGCCTGCCACCAGGACCGGCAATGAAACCGGGGCGACTTTCAGAAAGAACTCAGAGAAGTGCCAGCCCATCTCGTGGCCGATCAACAGGTTCTGCGGCTCACCGACCAATGTGCAAACACCGCCCAGTGCGGTCCCCACGGCGCCGTGCATCAGCAGACTGCGCAGAAAGGCGCGGAATTGTTCGAGGTCGGCGTGATGCAGTGTGGGCAGGTGCTGGTCATCGCCAAACTCGCTGTCCTGACGCGGATCGTTGCCGGAGGCGACGCGGTGATACACCGAGTAAAACCCGACGGCTGCACTGATGATCACGGCGGTCACGGTCAAGGCATCAAGAAACGCCGACAGAAACGCCGACAGGAAGCAGAACATCAACGCCAGCAGTGCCTTGGAGCGAACCCCGAGCAGCAGTCGTGAGAACAGAAACAGCAGTAGGTCTTTCATGAAGTAGATGCCGGCCACCATGAACATCAGCAGCAGGATCACCGGGAAGTTGTGCACCAGCTCGTCGTAGAGCGCCTGGGGCGTGGTCATCTTCAGCAACAGCGCTTCGATCAACAGCAGGCCGCCGGGCATCAACGGATAACACTTGAGCGCCATGGCCAGGGTGAAGATGAACTCCAGCACCAGCAGCCAACCGGCCACCACCGGGCCGACGGTCCACAACACCAGTGCGTTGAGAATCAGGAAACCGACAATGCTTGCCTTGTACCAGCGGGGTGAATGCCCGAGAAAATTGTGCGCGAACGCCTGAGCCATTGAACCGGGCATCGGCTACTCCTTGTATTAAGAAGCGCGCAACTTGCCGTAAGCGGAAGGGAAGATCAAGTGCAGGAAAGCTGTGCAGGCCTACCGCAGATAGCGTGCGACGATCGCTCGATAGTTGCCGTCCAGTGAATAGCCTCCGACGACGATGTTTCCATCGGTCTGCATGACCACGGAAGTCGCGGTATCCAGGCTGCGGCCCAGGCGGGTGCGAACCCAGCCGGTGCCATTGCCGAAGCTGCGATCGAGCTGCCCGTCGGGCAGATGCCGCGCCAGAATGAAATCCGCCTCGACGCCGCCGATCGTGGCCCCGACCGTCACCACGCAGCCGTCCGGCAGTGCCTGTGCGTCGGTCCACTGGCAACCACTGTGACCGATTTCCAGCAGTTGGGCCTGGCCTCCATTGCAATGAATGTCCGGGCGACCATTGCTGTGTACTTTCAGTGCCAGGCAATGCATCGGGTCGCGGCTGCTGCCAAAACACTGCACATCGCCATTTTCCTGTTGGACGATCCGGCTGACCTGAGCGCTATACCCACGTGCCTTGAAGGTCATGAAACCATCCACGGCAAAACAATCGTCGAGCCTGCCGTCGGTGTGATAGCGGGCCAGCAGACCTTCTTCAGGGAAGTTGATCGACCCGCCCACCAGGATCCGGCCGTCTCGTTGCACCATCAGGCTGCTGAGCCAGGTATTCATCAGCAAGTGCCTGACAATCACGAAGCCACGACCGTTGAAGGTGTCGTCCAGTGAGCCGTCGGTGTTGAGGCGTATCAGCATGCCGACATGATCGGACAGTTCGAAGTGATGATTGGCCTGCAGCAGGATTCGACCATCCTCCTGCACGCAGATATCACAACCTTCTGCGCCCGATACGCCGGGGGGGAGCCAAGTGTCACGCACGCCTTGGGAAAGACCACCCGGCAGACGCACGACGCAGCGGCCATTGTCGCCAAAACATTGAACCGGCCGACCATGCCGATCGAACAGGGCGAGGGCGGGCAGTGTCCGGTGAGCATTTTCGTAGTGCAGGCCGGCTACCAGAATGTGCCCATCGGGCAGTACGTGGACTTTGCCGGCCATGGCCTCGAAGCCGTGTTGAAATTGCCCGATGACGCTGCCTTGATTGCCGAATGCCAGATCCGCCGAGCCGTCCTCGAGCAAGCGAGCCAGGCCGAAGCGACTGCCGCCTGGCGTTCCGACCTTGGCCGCCACGAGCAACCTGCCACGTGAATCAATCGCGACCCCGTTGGCCATGCTTGAGAGGCTGCCAGCGAAATACACCTGGGTTTTGCCAGACGAGGCAAAGGTTGTATCAAGTTTCCCGGCGTCACTCAGTGTTGCCGGTAATGCAAACGCGGTCTGGATTGACATGCACGCAGCTCCTTGCGAGTCGTCCTGAACCGGGAGTTTGGGTGGCGACTGTATAAGGAAACATTCAATCCCTGAACGGCTGGATGCACAACTGTCATAACTAACAGGCGGAGGGTCGTTGTGTGCCAGAACAGTGTCTTTTCGAACCACTGACAAGCCTGCCAAGTAATTGGGCGGGTGCAAGTTCGAATAATAATCGGGGGAGGGCGCGGGTTGCCGTTTGGTAACCCGCAAAACGCTTAGTGCGGCATCGACCACGATTGGAGTTTGTAACCCTCCTCGCTCAATTCCGCACGTGCCGCTTCAAGCAGGCATTCAAGTTGCGCAGGATCGGTATAGGCACTGCTTGGGATCTGCTTACGGCCGATGCTGCGGGTGTTGGTGCGATCGATAACGGTCAGGCTGAGTTCGCCATTGCCGTCTTGTGGGGCCCAGGCCACGCATTGGAACGGTTGGAATGCGCGGTCGGCAATCAAAAGAGCTTCGTTGATACGGAGCGGGGCGTTCATGGGTTTTTCTCTCTGTATGCCCAATCAAGTGATGTGCCGTCGGTTGGGCTTACCGTTCGGCTGGTTACTTGTACTGATGCCCGCAACCGGGGGGCGGGTCACATACAATTAAAAGAAATATCAACTTTCTTTCATTGGCTCAAGGTGTGGACAGGATTTGAAAGCTGAATGAAAGGCAGGACTCGTTAGGCCACTGACTAAGTCACCTCTTATAACTAATAACGCAACCGCCCTATAGTCAAACGGTACAAGGTCACGTCAAATTATTGCTAACGTTACAGCCAGGTCCGCCAAACGACTGTTTTTAATAAAATTTCATAAATTTGGCGCCAAGGAACAGTCATGATCGAAGCGCCTGCCTTACGACGTCTGTTAGTAGTGGACCCTTGCGACGACTGTCATCGTCTGCTGCCAGTTTTGCGCTCTGTGGGTTGGGACGTTGACAGCTGCAGCCTGGAAAACGCAGGAGACAAAACCTGCGATATCGGCCTGTTGCGTTTGCAGCCTTTTCACCTCGAACGCCCGGAAGCCGTCAAAGAGCTGATCAGCCGTAGCGGTACCGAGTGGATCGCCGTACTCAACCAGGAAGTCCTGCGATTGCAGAATGTCGGGGACTTTGTCTGCGAATGGTTTTTTGATTTCCATACCTTGCCATTCGATGTGTCCCGGGTTCAGGTGACGCTGGGCCGGGCATTCGGAATGGCACGTCTGCGTGGGCAGGGCACGGTTCACATTGATCAGCCTGAGCACGAGCTGCTTGGCGACAGCAAACCCATTCGCGAACTGCGCAAGTTGCTGAGCAAGCTGGCGCCCACCGAGTCTCCGGTATTGATCCGTGGTGAAAGCGGTACCGGTAAAGAACTGGTCGCCCGCACCCTCCATCGACAATCCCAACGTCATAGCAAACCCTTTGTCGCGATCAATTGCGGCGCAATTCCCGAGCACTTGATCCAGTCCGAACTGTTTGGCCATGAGAAGGGGGCTTTTACTGGAGCCCATCAACGCAAGGTCGGGCGGATCGAAGCGGCTAACGGCGGCACGCTGTTTCTCGACGAAATCGGTGATCTGCCCCTGGAACTGCAGGCGAACCTGTTGCGTTTCCTCCAGGAAAAGCACATCGAGCGGGTGGGCGGCAGTCAGCCGATTCCCGTGGATGTGCGGGTGTTGGCGGCGACCCATGTCGATCTTGAGGCCGCGATCGAGAAGAAACGCTTTCGTGAAGATCTGTATTACCGCCTGAACGTGTTGCAGGTCGCGACCGCGCCCCTGCGTGAGCGCAATGGCGATCTGTCGATGCTGGCCAACCACTTTTCCCATTTCTACAGCCATGAAACCGGCCGCCGTCCGCGCAGCTTCAGTGAAGACGCCTTGATTGCCATGGGCAAGCATGACTGGCCGGGCAATGTGCGCGAGCTGGCCAACCGGGTACGTCGCGGGTTGGTACTGGCAGAAGGCCGGCAGATCGAAGCGCGAGACCTGGGGCTGATCAGCCAGCAGGCCGTTGCCGCGCCGATGGGCACGCTGGAAAACTACAAGCACCGGGCAGAGCGCCAGGCCTTGTGCGATGTACTTAACCGCCACAGCGATAATTTGAGCATCGCCGCCAAGGTACTGGGGATATCCAGGCCTACCTTCTACCGTTTGTTGCACAAGCATCAGATACGTTAGACGCAAGATCAAAAGATCAAAAGATCAAAAGATCAAAAGATCGCAGCCTCCGGCAGCTCCTACAGGGTGAACACATTCCAACGTAGGAGCTGCCGGAGGCTGCGATCTTTTGATCTTCGACAAAAAAGCCCCGCCGGGATTGAAGTCGCAGCGGGGCTTTGTTGTTGTGGATCAGAAGTAGTACGGGAATTTCAGGCTGAAGGAAAAGTCTGGCGAGTCGTCGGTCAGGCCGATGGCCAGGTTGGGAACGATCGTCAGGTTATTGGTTGCTGCCAGGGTCATGCCGATGTTGAAGTTAGCCGAGTTGTAATCGCTGTTGGTAATCGATTGCCAATCGCCACCGTCCGGCTTGATCTTGCTCTTGCGGGCGAACTGATCGGTGAACGAGAACGACATACTCATCTTCTCGTTCAAGGCGAATGCAATACCGGCGCCGACCTGCCAGGAATCGCCCAGTTTCACGTCCCCGCGCACCTTGGAGTCGACCTGAGGGCTGATGTCGCTGAAAGAGTCTTGCATGTTGTAGGTGTAGGCCAGGCTGCCGAATAGCACGGCCGGGTCGAAGGTCTTGACCAGCGAGATACCCGGGGTGATCGACCAGATACCATTGCCGGTAGGCAAGTCCTCGGGTACCGCGAGGTTATCGTTGTTCGGGTCCTTGATCAGCTTGATGCCGTATGGATCCTTACCGGTCGGCGCTTTGACGCGCAGTGTAGCGACCGCGTCGGGCAGGCTGGCCGACTCATCCAGAAACTTGTAAGCAATGCCAAAGTTCACATCGCCGATGGTCGGGTCGCGGGTAACGGTTGAGTCCGACGTCACCGGGCCAGCGCCACCTGCGCCACCGGAGGAATACGTTGATTCGCGATAAACCACGGGGACGTTAATGTCGAACTGCCAGCGTTGTGCCACGTTGTAGCGACCGGTCAGGTCCAGTGTCCAGTTATCCGCCTTGATACGGTCGATATCGATGTTGCCAAGAAAAATCGAGTCCAGTGCCAGAAAGCCATTGAGCGTCAGCGCACGGGTATCGTAGTGCGTGTAGGTTATGCCGGTTTCGAAGCTGAACTTGCCGCCACCGAAGAAGCCGCTGGCTTCGTCATACAGGTTGGAAACGCTTTGCGCAGGCTCCGAATCATCCTTGAGCGATTGGCCGTATGAACTGCCTGTGGTTCCCGGCGCACCGGCGGCCACCGTCTGGCCACCCTTGGGCGCTTCGGCAGGGGATTTGGTCAGGCGTTTGGGGGCCGGTGTCGCAGGTGCTTCTTCGACTTGGCGAACGCGTTGCTCGAGTACCATCAGCGCGTTCTGTTGTGCTTCGTAACGCTGTTTCAACTCCATGAGTTCTTGTTTTAGTATCTCGACCTGGGGGTCCGGTGCTGCGTACAGCAGTGTCGCCGGGGCCAGGCTACTCAAACAAACGATAGCTCTGAACGTTAACGATCGGTGCATGGGTTAGCCGTCCCTTCTGACTTCATCTGATGAGACTGAGCGTAGATCAGAATCCTTGAGTGCGAAGACCTTTGAGCTGGTCCAGGTTGCCGTTCAGCGACCCGCCTGTCGCTGCGTTGTCACGCAGCACGATATTGAGGGACGTGAAGTTGCGGACCTGGTTGCCACCGCCGAGCAACGTCGTGTTCTGCATCAGCCCACCCTGGCCCAGGCGTTGTACGGTACTGCCCTGGTTGTTGTTGGCCACGATGTTGAGTTGCACACCCGTACCGGCCGAGGAAATGCTCAGCGAGCCCGCGCCATTGGCGCCGACCAACGTCGAGCCAGCGGCCAGTGCCTGGCCCTGCTGTTGCGTATCTGGCGCTTGGTTAGCCTTTGTGACGTTGATATCAACGTTGTTGTAGGCAGTGTTATGGTCGCCGGCAGCGCGCACGACTTGAGTGACGCCTTCTGTGGTGTTGAGGCCGCTGCCACCCGTGATGGTACCGGTGCCTTGCGAACTCGCTGAGCCATTACCTTTTTCGTTGATGATCGACACATAGAACTGTGGCGTGATGGTCGATTGTTGAATTTGCATCGAGGAAGTTGCCCCGATCACTTCACCGTTGGCATTTTGCCAAGTGCTGGTCATGACAATGCCGAAACTGACGATCCGTCCGGGCATGACATAGCGGCCTCGCAAGCTCGCCAATTCCTGATCGTTCAGTTCAATGGGTTTGAATATCTGTGCCTGGGCCGGCAGGCTGGCGGCCAGGCAAACCACGGCCAGCCAGATTGGAGTCTTCATTGGAATGCTCCCGGAGCGTCGTGCTCCCTTGTTATTAGAAGAAGTCGCTTTGGATGAATCCGAAATCCATCAACTCTGCGTCTTGCACCGGGCTGAAGGTGTTGATGCGGTTCTTGGCGGTCAGTGGCAGGGGAGGGTCGAGCAACGCATTGGTTTTGTCGTAGCCCTGGCCGATGACGGCAAAGATGATGCCGTTCCAGCCTTTTACAAAGTCTTCGACTTTGTAACGTTTATGACCGAGTACCGGATCGCCGATATAGACCCAGCCCTCATGGACTTTTTGCATGACCACAAAATGTTTGTAGCCACGGATATCCATGAGCACCACAACCGGAATTCTGATCTCGCTCAACGTTTGCGTCGCTACCCGGTAACCACGGGCCCGCATGCCGAGACTTTCCACGTAGCGCTTCATGTCGAGCATGGAAAAGCCCTGGACGCGGACAAGATCCTGATCGGAGTTTGCCAGCATGCCTTCGATGATTTGTTCTTCGTTCACGTCCAGCCAATAGGCCTGGCGCAATACGGTCGCCAGCGCAGCTGCGCCGCAACTGAAGTCGGTTTTCTGTTGCACCAGGTTGGCAAATTTACGCTCGCGTATGCTCTGGATCGGCTTATACACCACCGCGCCGCCCGGCAGGACGGAAAGCGGCAGTTGTGCAGCCTCGATCACACTGGCCACGCAAAGCAAAAATGCCAAGGCGATAATGCGCATAGTGGGACGCCTTCTGGTTGTGTTGAAAAAGGCCCCCATAAGGGGGCCTCAAGAGACAACAATTAGAACGACTGGTTGGCAATGGACAGCGAGTTGCTTTGTTGGTTACCCACACCGGCAGCCACGTTGACGCCCAGGTTGCCGCTACCGCCATTCACCGAACCGCTCAGGGTTGCAGTGTTGGTGATAGGGTTGGCCCAGCCAGTTGGAGTCAGCACTTGATAAGAGTAGGTGTTGCTCAAATCAAATGAGCTGCTTTCACTGAAGCTTCCTGCTTTTGCGAACTCGGATTCGGACGATTTGCTGCCCGATTTTTCGAACGAGGAAGCGTTCGATTTCTCGAACGATTTATCGAACGATTTTGCGAACGAGGAATCGCGCGATTTGTCGTACGAGGAGTCGTGAGCTCTGTCGTACGAGGAGTCGCGAGATCTGTCGAACGAGGAATCGCGAGATCTGTCGAACGAGGTATCGCGCGATACGTCAAGCGATGCGTCAACCGATGCGGTAAGCGAAGCGTCGGAACTCCTGCTGCGGGTGCGATCGCCATTGCCATTATTGAAGGTAGTGGAACTGGAAGCCGCCGCAGCAGCATCCAAACTAGCGCTCAAGGAAGCGCTCAAGGATGCACTCGAAGAACCGCTTGCACTGCTGCTGTTGGAACCGCTTGCAGAACTGCTGTTAGAACCGCTCGCAGTACTGCTGTTGGAACCGCTCGCATTGCTGCTCTTCGAACCGCTTATATCAACGCTAAGGGAGCCGCTGGAATTAGAGCTCTTGGCACCGGCCGCGGCCCAGCTCGAAGAAGCGCTTTCACTGCCGCTAACATCGAATGACTTATCTTTAGAGAAACTACCGCTGGCCGTGTTGGTAACCGTAATCGTATCAACGCGGTACGTCCGATCGGCGTTGTTAGTCACTGTCAGACCAGGACTCCTTTGATCGGCAGAGGCGGAGGCCGTTGCGCTACCGAGCGAGGCGTTGGAGTTGGCAATTGCCATGGTGTTTTTCTGTTGGTTAAGGTCGCCGCCAGCAATGTTGATACCCATATTGCCGCTGCTGCCATTACCCGATCCGCTCATCACGGCAGAGGCTGTGCTTCCGTAGTTGTAGACCTTGTTATCGTTGCTGTATTGCGTGACTTTAGCGCTGGCATCGGCCATGCCGAACACAAAGGTGTTATCGAGACTGGAGGTGGCGCCAGCGTTTGCGATGGCGGCCGCGTTGTCTTGTTGGTTGCCGTCGCCTGCAGCAACGTTGACGCCGACGTTGCCGCTGGCGCCTGTGCCAGAGCTACTCATCTCAGCGTTGTTCTGAGTCCCTTGGTTGAGGATGCGGTTGCCGGTACTGGACTGGTTATCCCAAGCCTTGGCCGTCGCATAGACAGGGATCTTTGTTGGAGGAGGGGTGTGGTGACCGTTGTTATGGCCATTGTGGTGGCCATTGTGGTGGTCGTCACGCTGCCCAGCTTGTGCAGCAACAGCCAAGACCGCAGCGATTGCAAAAACCAGAGGCTTTATTGCCATCGAAGGTTTCATGGTGGTTCTCCGTACTTATTTTAGGTTAAGTGTTGTACCTACCTGTTTGGGTCAATCCGTGACCCGTACGCTCAGGGTATTGGCCGTTCGGTTTCCCACCCCGGCGCTCTGATTCAACTGGATCACCCCACGGCTACCGGTGAAGGCCTGATCGCTGGTAGCGACCTGGCGATAGCCTGGTGCAGAGTCCGTTGGATCGGAGTTGGTGATCAGCGTCACGTTCTGTTGCCTGAGGACGCTGTCGTCGATGCTTTGCGGCTGTGTACCGATGCTTATCCGCAGGGCATTGGCTTGCTGGTTGCTGGCGCCCGCGCTCTGGTTGACGCCCAGTACGCCGTTGCCGTGGCTGAAGGAGTCGCCTTGAATGCTGGATCGCGCATCGATCCTGGGGTCGACCACCGTACGCAGCCGTTGGCGAATCTGTGTGGTCGCGCTGGCTCCATGGCCAACGGCGATGGCCCGGGCGTTCGCCTGCTGCTGCAGGTCGCCGGCAGCCTGGTTGACCCCGAGGTTGCCCTGGTACTGGACGCCCGAACCGTCGATGTTGGCGTTATCGATGACGGGGGATTGGGCAAAGGTCGATGCACTGCAAAACATGGCGATAATCAGCAGCGTACGATTCATCTCAACGGTCTCCCGTTATGACTTTCAGAGCACCCAGGCCTTGCTGGACGCTTGAATTGACCATGTTGGCAATACCGTTGCCAGCATTTCCCGAACGTCCAGCGGGGAGGTTGGAAAGCTGGGTCTGGTTGCTGATATTGCCGCCCAGGTTGTTGGTGTTTTGAGTGATCAGGCGGGAGATACTTGCACCACTGGCGACGCTGGCAAAGTCGCCGTCGCTCAATTCGCTCGTTTGCGCGAGGATTTCTTTGGACGGATTGGCATTGGCGGTCGTGGGGTTAGGGTCGGGCGCCACTGGTGCACGCGTTGCCATGCGCGGTTGGACATCTCGTTTGATAATAATGATGCCGTTGTCAGCCTGTACGGGCAGGCAGACACTTGAGCCCAGTGCGCATCCGATCAGCAGGAGGCTATAGATGTTGTTTACAAGTTTCCCCACGGCGGCAATTCCTTCTGTAAGTGGAACGCTGGCCCTTATCAGCGTTGCGAGGAAGAGAGCAGAAGGTGTGCCGGTTTTCGTTTTTCTTTTAAAAACAGTTGGTTGGCTTTAATTGTCGAGGTGGTCAATAAGTTTTGTAACGCCACTGAGACAGAACCACGCAAAAACGCCGTCCATGCTGGCGGTATTGCTCGCTAAGGGCGCTGAAGGCAGGTTGTATCAGTGGCTTAACATTTTCTTGCAGGAGTGCTTGAGCCGCTTTAGCTCGCGGGTTTGCGCAGGGGATGGTGTTTCAGGAGTGGACATTTTCGGCAGGGCGGGGTACCGCTGTCAGGTCTTTAGCAGGCGCATCACAGCCTCGAATGCGGCATCCTTGCGCTGCTTCCAATCACCTTGCAGCACCTGGTAAGGCTGGTGGTGCAGGTCAAGCCATTGGCGGCTGACCTGGAAAAACGCCTGGCGTTCTGCCAGTTGCGGTTGGCAACGCTGCCCATCGTCATGCCAGGCCACGGTTTCAGGGCTCAGCAGTAAATGCAGGTCGTAGTGCCGTGCCAGCAATGCGTGCTCGATCCACGTCGGGCAAGCGCCAAACAAGGTCTGGCTCCAGAGGATGTTGCTCAGCAAGTGAGTGTCGAGAATCAGCAAATGTGGCTGCCGGGCGCGTGCCTCATCCTCCCATTTCAGCTGCCCTCGGGCGATTTCCGGAATGTCGGCCAGGCAGGTGTCTCGTGGGTTTTGTTCGATGAACCAGCGTACATATTCGTCTACCATGCCCCCGCCGAAATGCTGTTGTAACTCGGCTGCCAGCCAACTCTTGCCGCTGGATTCGGGGCCTGTGAGTACCAGAACTTTCATGTGCGCAACGCCGGATCGGCCCGCCATTCCCGCCAGCCTTGCACGGCAATCAGGGCGAACAGCGCGTAGAGCCCGGCAGTCAGGTACAGGTCTTTGTAGATAAACAGCCCGACGAAGATCACATCCAGGGTGAACCACAGCGGCCAGCATTGAACGCGTTTTTGCGCCATCCATACCTGCGCCACCAGGCTGAAGCCAGTCAGTGCCGCATCGAGCCAGGGTTGTGCGGCATCGGTCCAGTTCGCCATTGCAGCGCCCAGCAACAGACTGCCGACCGCTCCAATGACCAGACTGATAGCGACCGATTTACCGTCGAGCAGGCTGACCTGCCGACCCTGTTGCGCGCCCCCCGCCTGCGTCCACTGCCACCAGCCATAGAGCTGCAATGCGGCGTAGATCACCTGCAGGAGCATGTCCGAGTAGAGCTTCACCTCAAAAAAGATCCAGCTATAAAGCAGCACCATGACCAGGCCGATCGGCCAGCACCAGGGGTTCTGTTTGACCGTCAACCAGACGGCAATGACACCGAGGGCGGCGGCAAACAGTTCAAGCCCGGACATGGAGGTTCCTTGGGGGAAGTCGAAGAGGGGGCGGATTGTAACGGCAGGCGCCGCCAAGTAGAACCGGCGTGCGCCGCCCTTTGTAGCAGGGGCTGTCGTTACACCCGGAACTGCCTGAGCAGCCCGTTCAATTGCTCACTCAATTCCTTCAGATGTACGCTGGCCACGCTCGACTGTTCGGCCGCCAGCGCCGTGCTGTGGGACAAACCGGCCGCCTGGGTGACGTTCTGGTTGATGTCCTCGACCACATGCGCCTGTTGCAAGGTCGCGCTGGCGATGGAGGCGTTCAACCCGTTGAGGTTGCGCAGCGCCTGGGCAATGGCATTCAGGCTTGCACCGGCCAGGCCGGCCTGCTCGATGGTCAACTGCGATGCACGGCTGCTGTCGCCGATCACTTTGACCGCTGCTTCGGAATGGCTTTGCAGGCGTTCGATCATCGACTGGATCTCGGCCGTGGACTTCTGGGTGCGCTGGGCCAACAGTCGCACTTCATCGGCCACTACCGCAAAACCGCGACCTTGCTCGCCGGCCCGGGCGGCTTCGATGGCCGCGTTGAGGGCCAGCAGGTTGGTTTGCTCGGCGATGGAGCGGATCACCTCGAGGACGCTGCCGATCTGCGTGCTTTCGGCGGCCAGGGTACGAATCACTTCCACCGCCTGATCGATGGTCGACGACAGCTTGTCGATCTGTTGCAGGCTGCCATCGATGTTGACCTGACCTTGCTGCGCCTGAGACTCGGCATCGCGCATTTCGCTGGCGGCGTGCTCGGCGTTTTTCGCGACGTCGTGCACGCCATATGTCACTTCATTGATGGCTGTGGCCACCAGTTCCATTTGCTGGGACTGTTGCTGACTGCGTTGCTGGGCCTGGGCCGCGTCGTTGCCCAGTTCGCTGGAAGACTGGCCCAGGGCACTGGCGGACACTTGCAGTTCCCTGATCACCAGTCGCAGCTTGGCGGTGAAGGCGTTGAAGTGGCGTGCCAGTTGCGTGACTTCATCCTGGCCGTGGGTGTCGAGGCTGTGGGTCAGGTCGCTCTCGCCGCTGGCGATGTTGGCCATGGCGTTCACGGTTTCCTGCAGTGGACGCACGATGCTGCGGGCAATCAGGATGACCAGCAGCGCCATGATCAGGGCAATCACCAGCCCCACGAGCGAGGCCTTCCAGACCTGGCCATAGAACTCGGCCTGCATGTCATCGATATACACGCCCGAACCGATCACCCAACCCCAGGGCTCGAAGAGTTTGATGTAGGAGGTTTTTTCCACCGGCGCGCTGGCGCCCGGTTTCGGCCAGCGATAGTCGACGGTGCCGGCACCCTTGGACTTGGCGACGGCGACCATTTCGTTAAACAGGGCAAAACCGTCCGGGTCGCGGATCGCCGAGAGGTTCTGGCCATCAAGCTTCGGGTTGGCCGGGTGCATGATCATCACCGGCGTCAGGTCATTGATCCAGAAGTAGTCATTCTGGTCATAACGCAGGCCGCGAACGGCGCTCAGTGCCTGCTTCTGCGCGGCGTCGCGGGTGAGGGTGCCGGCGGTTTCGAGGTCGTGGTAATAGGTCAGAATGCCACTGGCGGTTTGCACCACATGCTGGGTTTTCTGGGCCTTGGCGTGGTACAGGTCATCGTGAATCTGCTTGAGCATCAAGACGCCCAACGTCATTAGCATCAGGACGGCTACGATCAAGATGAGCCACAAACGTCGGCTGATCGACATACTGCGCAAGCTGTTCATAACGCTGTCACTCCGGTTTCTTTTTCTTGTAATAAATGATCGCCAGCATCCAACCACACTTTGCCAATCGGTCATATCCGACCCAAGTCCAATAACGCGGCAGCGCTAATCAGACTTGTCTGATAGGATTTCGGCCCCGCACGGAAAAACCTGAATCCAAGTTGATTTTTCACGGAATTTTTATGGTTCCGTCTGGATTCTATGCGCGCGGTGCAGCAGCGACGCTGACCGCAGTCAACGTTCTGAAAAAATATTTACGAGGCATGCCGTGGCGCATCGCTTCTTGGGGGATTGATGGATCTTTGGACGGCCTTGCAGGCATTGATTTTGGGCGTTGTGGAAGGGCTGACGGAGTTTTTGCCGATTTCCAGCACCGGACACCAAATCATTGTGGCGGACTTGCTCAACTTCGGTGGCGAGCGAGCCATCGCTTTCAACATTATTATTCAGCTGGGGGCGATTCTGGCGGTGGTGTGGGAGTTCCGCCGCAAGATCATCGATGTGGTGACCGGTTTGCCAACGCAGCCCGGCGCTCGCCGCTTTACCGCAAACCTGCTGATTGCCTTCATGCCGGCTGTGGTACTGGGGGTGATTTTTTCCGATTTGATCCACAAATACCTGTTCAATCCGATCACCGTCGCGACAGCGTTGGTTGTGGGCGGGATCATCATGTTGTGGGCCGAAAAGCGTCAGCATGAAGTGCATGCCGACACCGTTGATGAGATCACGTGGAAAGATGCCCTGAAAGTCGGCTTCGCCCAGTGCCTGGCAATGATTCCCGGTACTTCGCGTTCCGGCTCGACGATCATTGGTGGCTTGTTGTTCGGGCTGTCGCGCAAGACCGCTACCGAGTTTTCGTTCTTTCTGGCGATGCCGACCATGGTCGCTGCGGCCGTTTACTCGGGCTACAAATACCGCCACCTGTTCGTCCCGTCGGATTTTCCGGTGTTCGCAATCGGCTTCGTCACCGCGTTCATCTTTGCAATGATTGCCGTCAAGGGCCTGCTCAAGTTCATCGCCAGCCACAGCTACGCCGCGTTCGCCTGGTATCGCATCGCATTTGGCCTGGTCATCCTGGCCACATGGCAGTTCGGCTGGGTTGACTGGGCCGCGGTCAAGCCATGAATGACGCCAGCGCGCGCAACAACCCCGGACGCAAGCCCGCTGGAGAAGTCCGCAATCTTCAGCTGAAACTGTTGGTGTTTGCGGTGCTGTGCGCGCTGCCGCTGTACGGCTCGATGTCGTTGTGGTTGCGTGGGGTTTCCGTGATTCCGTTGGCTGCGTACGGGGTCGTCAGCCTGCTGGCGTTCTTGCTGTACTGGAGCGACAAGCGCAAGGCGCGCGCCGACCATTGGCGCACACCGGAGAACGTGTTGCATGCGGTGGAACTCGCCGGCGGCTGGCCGGGCGCCTTGCTGGCGCAGCAGCTGTTCCGTCACAAGACGCGCAAGCTCTCGTTTCAGTTGGTGTTCTGGATCATCGTGCTGATGCATCAGGTGTTCTGGATCGACCAGCTGTTTCTCGGCGCCCATCTGTTCGCGCTGTTTTAAAGCAGCAGTCCGACCTGAGTGCGCTTGGGCAACTTGCTCACCACCAATTGATGGGAACGCTGCAACAAGCCTTGCAGCTCCTCAGGGCCCAACGGGTAGGGCGTTTCCATGATGATCCACTGAGCCCGCGCCAGATACGGCGCCGGGCGGATTCCCGGGCGGTCGCAATGACCGAGAAACAAATCCTTGTCGACCTTGAAGGCCAGGGATTCGCCCCGCAGATTCTGCAAGGCAAACATCTTGTTCCCTGCAATCGAAAACACCCGCACGCCACCCCACTTGTAGTCTTCCCGCGCACCCGGCAGCGCGAGACAGAATTGCGCGACATCCTCTTCGCTCATACGTCCAGCCTTCATATCAATCGGTCCCCACAGGCATTGAATGATTCGATCAAATGGTCGAGCCAGGCGCGTACGGCCGGCATCACCCCGCGTCGATGAGGGTAGACCGCTTGCAGCCAGCCGCCAGGCAACGACCAGTCGGGCAACAACTGCACCAACGAGCCGTTTTCCAGTTCCTGCTCGCAATACATCATCGGCAGCATGGTAAAACCCTGGCCAGCGAGGGTGCAGGCCTTGCGCACGATAAAGTCATCGATGCCCAATCGCGCTTCGAGGGTGAGATCGCAGCTTTTGCCCTGTTGGTCGAGCAGGCGGATATGCACCAGGCGGTCGGCTTCCAGAGCACCGAGCACGGGCAGGTTTTTCAGGTCTTCGGGGTGGTTGATTTCACGTCCGTGCAAAAACGCGGGGCTGGCGACCATCGCCATCTGCGCCTGACGCAAACGTCGGGTGACCAGCAGCGGATCCTCATCCCCCAACTCACGCACCCGCAGCGCCACATCGACGCCCTCGGTCACCAGGTCGACGCGGCGGTTGAGCAACATGACCTCCAGTTGAACCTGAGGATACTTCTCAAGGAAATCGCTGATCACTGTCGGCAGAATTTCGTGGGCCAACCCGACGGGGCAGGACACCCGCAAACGCCCGCGAGGTTCGCTGGACATGCTGGCGACGGCTTCGTCGGCCATTTCAGCTTCCAGCAGCATCGCCTGACAGTGCCGCAGGTAACGTTCACCCACGGCGGTCAGCTTCAGTTGTCGGGTGGTGCGTTGCAGCAAGCGCGCGCCGAGGCGCTCTTCCAGCTCGGCGATGCGCCGCGACAACCGCGACTTGGGAATTCCGAGCAAACGCCCGGCCGCCGCGAAGCCACCGGCTTCAACCACCTTGGCGAAGTAGTAGAGATCATTGAGGTCTTGCATGGTGTGAGCTCGACTGTTCTATCAGTAGGACGAACTATCGCATTGTTGCCGTCTAATCAGCTATTGGTTTCGCCTGTAGGATTCTCCCCATCAGATCGCCTCATAGCGATCCTCACCTGGAGATCCCACATGAAACTGCTGCATATCGATTCGAGCATTCTTGGTGACAACTCGGCTTCCCGTCAGCTGAGCAGCGAAGTCGTTAAAGCCTGGCAAACCGCAGAGCCGACTGCCGTAGTGACCTACCGCGACCTGGCCGCCGATGCCATCAGCCATTTCTCCGCCACGACCCTGGTTGCCGCCGGCACCACCGCTGAGCTGCGTAACGCCGCGCAGCAACACGAAGCCGAGCTGAGCGCCACCACCCTGGCCGAATTCCTCGCCGCCGATGCCGTGGTGATTGCAGCTCCGATGTACAACTTCACCATCCCGACCCAACTCAAGGCCTGGATCGACCGCATCGCCGTTGCTGGTCAGACCTTCCGTTACACCGAAGCCGGCCCTGAAGGCCTGTGCGGTGGCAAGAAAGTCGTGATCGTATCGACTTCCGGTGGTCTGCATGCCGGTCAGGCGACTGGTGTTGCTCACGAAGAGTACTTGAAAGTGCTGTTCGGCTTCATCGGTATCACTGACCTCGAGTTCGTCCGTGCCCATGGCCTTGCCTACGGTGACGAAGTCCGCACCAAAGCCATGAGCGACGCTCACACGCAAATCAGCGAGCAGTTGTTCGCCGCTGCGTAAGGCTTCTGTAAAGAAAATCAAACAGCTCGGGCAATACCCAAAAAACTCTGTATTCTGATCACGCAAGTGCCAGATACGGAGTTTTTTGTTTCTGGCTGTTGCGGAATTTCATTGAATAGTGGCCCGAGTTATGCAGTCGAGGGTTAACGTCCCCGGTCAGTAACCAGGTGGAGCCTCCCATGGTGCGTCTTTGTGCAACTTTACTGATTTGTCTGCTCAGCAGCCTGAACTCAGTGCACGCCGCGCCTGCGCCGCATCCTCACTGGAGTGTCGGTTTCCATGAGATGAGCTTTCTCGACCCTCTGGACTTGCAGCCGATGCGCGCCATCGCCTTCTATCCCTCCAGTGAAAAGGAGCACTCCAGCCTCCTCGAGGGCTACACGGTCGAAGCGGGCGAAGACACCCGAGTCGCCATCGGTCGTTTCCCGATGCTGATGCTGTCCCACGGCAACACCGGAACCCCGCTGGCCTTGCACGACTTCGCCACGTCGCTGGCACGCAAAGGGTTTGTGGTGGTGGCGGTGATCCACCCCGGTGACAACTCCAAAGACCACAGCCGCCTTGGTACTTTGAGTAACCTTTACGGTCGGCCCATCCAGATTTCCGAAGCCATTACCGCGACGCTGGGTGATCGAATGCTCGCGCCCTTCGTCAATGCCGATCAGGTGGGTGTGATCGGATATTCGGCGGGTGGGGAGACGGCGCTGATTCTGTCCGGCGCGACACCAGACCTGGACCGCCTGCGCCGCTATTGTCAGGAACGCCCGGACGACCGCGATGCCTGCAACACCCAAGGCGAATTGATTGCTGACCGCGATGACTTGCAACCGGTGGCTGACCCGCGGGTTCGCGCCTTGCTTCTCATGGCGCCGCTGAGCCTGAAGTTTGGTCGCCATACCCTGGCCGACGTGCATGTGCCGGTGCTGCTCTACAGTGGCGACGGCGACAAACTGGTGGCGTTCGACAAGAATGCCGCCGCCCTGGCGCGCAAACTGCCGATCGCACCGGACTTCAAGTTGCTGGCGGGGGCAGGGCACTTTGTGTTCCTGGCGCCTTGCAATGAAGAGCAGATCCTCGCCATGCCGGCGCTGTGTACCGATGCCGATGGCGTAGACCGCAAAGACATCCATCGCAACATGATTTCCGAAGCGGGTCGTTTCTTCTCTCATGCGCTTGGCAAACCGACCCGGGCCGGGATGCAGACGGCCGATCAGTAATGTGGGAGCGGGCTTGCTCGCGAAGGCGGTGTATCAGTCAGTATTAATATCAACTGACCCACCGCCTTCGCGAGCAAGCCCGCTCCCACAGTGGATTGCAGTGTCAGTTCATTGCGCGGCGTTTCAGTAACAGGGTCAAACTGAGGCCAGTCACCGACAACAACGCCGCGCTGAAGAAAATCCACGTGTACCCCAGGTTCAACGCCACCGCGCCCATCAACGGCCCGGCAATCGCCAGCGCCAGATCGAAAAACACCGCGTAAGCACTCAATCCCGCCCCACGACTGGAGTTGGGCACTTGCTTGATCGCTTCGACCCCCAGCGCCGGATACACCAGCGACAGACCGAACCCGGTCAGGCCTGCGCCGATCAGCGCATAACCGGTCGAAGGCGCGAGCCACAGCAACACCAGGCCCACCGTTTCAATGCTCATACAGGCAATGGCCGAGGTGAACCCACCGAAACGGCTGATGCTGGAGATGAACAACAGTCGCGCCAGGATGAAACACACGCCGAACACCGTCAGGCAATAAGCCGCGCCGGCCCAGCCACGGCTGACGTAATACAGGGTAATAAAGGTGGTTAACGTGCCATAACCGATGGAGGCGAGGCTCAGGCTCGCGCCGAACGGCGCAATGCGCCCGAACACCGCCCAGAACGGCAGGCGCTCGCCGCGAATCACCGGCACCGAGGGTTTGTTTCGAATCAGCACTAACGCCGCCAGCGCCAGCACCGACAGCGCGATCCCGAGACTGGCGAACCCCAGCTCGCCGACCATCACCACGCCCAGCGGCGCACCAATAGCGATGGCGCCGTAGGAGGCGATGCCGTTCCATGAGATCGATCGCGCGGTATGTTCAGCGCCCACCTGACCCATGCACCAACTGATGGTGCCGACCCCGATCAATCCCTGGGCAATCCCCAGCAACAAGCGGCCGGCGATCAGGATCAACAGACTCAGCAACGGAAGACTTTGCAGCAGCGTTGAAATCAACGTCAGCACGCCGCTCAACACAATCCCCGATAACCCGTAAACAATCGCCCGCTTGGTGCCGATGGAGTCCGACAGGCGCCCGGCCATCGGGCGGCTGAGCAGGGTGGCCAAGTATTGGGAGCCGATGGTCAGCCCCGCGATGATCGCGCTGAAACCGAGCTGTTCGTGGACATAGCCCGGCAACACCGCAATAGGCAGGCCGATGCAGAGGAAGGCAATAAAGGTATAAAAGACGATGGAGACGATCTGCAGGGTGATCGCCATGGAGCTTTGTGGGGGCAGTTGCTGCACAGACATGGGGGCTCGTTCGCGGGCGGCGGTAGGAGAACTGCATCATGGCGCGGGCGCAAAATAAAAGAAAGCAGGCTAACTAAAATCAAAAGATCGCAGCCTTCGGCAGCTCCTACTTTGGAATGCGTCCCCCCTGTAGGAGCTGCCGAAGGCTGCGATCTTTTGATCTTCTGGCAATAAAAAGCCCCGTCACAAGGACAGGGCTTTTCATTTATAGCGAACGCTTAGAACACAACGCCCTGGCTTCGCAGGTAATCGTCATAGGTGCCGCTAAAGTCGATCACGCCGCTAGGGCTCAGCTCGATAATGCGGGTCGCCAGGGACGATACGAACTCACGGTCGTGGCTGACGAAGATCAGCGTGCCCGGGTAGTTCTCCAGCGCCAGGTTCAGCGCCTCGATGGATTCCATGTCCAAGTGGTTGGTCGGTTCGTCCATGATCAGCACGTTTGGCTTTTGCAGGATCAGCTTGCCGAACAGCATGCGACCTTGCTCACCACCGGAGATGACCTTGACCGACTTGAGGATCTCGTCGTTGGAGAACAGCATGCGGCCGAGGGTACCGCGAACGATTTGCTCGCCGCCCTGGGTCCATTGGCCCATCCAGTCGAACAGATTGCAGTCGTCTTCGAAGTCGTGCGCGTGGTCCTGGGCGTAGTAGCCCAGTTCTGCGGCGTCGGTCCACTTCACAGTACCGGCATCCGGGGTCAGTTCGTTGACCAGGGTACGCAGCAGGGTGGTTTTACCGATACCGTTCGGGCCGATGATCGCCACGCGCTCGCCGGCTTCAACCTGGAAGCTGAAATCCTTGAACAGTGTCTTGCCGTCGAAGCCTTTGGCCATGCGCTCGACGATGACCGCCTGACGGTGCAGCTTCTTGGTTTGTTCGAAACGGATGAACGGGCTCACACGGCTCGAAGGCTTGACCTCGGCCAGCTGGATCTTGTCGATCGCCTTGGCGCGGGAAGTCGCTTGCTTGGCTTTCGAGGCGTTGGCCGAGAAGCGGCTGACGAACGATTGCAGTTCCGAGATCTGCGCCTTCTTCTTGGCGTTGTCCGACAGCAGCTGCTCGCGGGACTGGGTCGCCACGGTCATGTACTCGTCGTAGTTGCCCGGGAACAGGCGCAACTCGCCGTAATCCAGGTCAGCCATGTGGGTGCACACGCTGTTCAGGAAGTGACGGTCGTGAGAGATGATGATCATCAGGCTGGAGCGCTGGGTCAGGATGTTTTCCAGCCAGCGGATGGTGTTGATGTCCAGGTGGTTGGTCGGTTCGTCGAGCAACAGCACTTCGGGATCGGAGAACAGCGCCTGAGCCAGCAATACGCGCAGTTTCCAGCCAGGGGACACTTCGCTCATCGGGCCGAAGTGCTGCTCGATGCCGATACCCAGGCCCAGCAGCAATTCGCCAGCACGGGATTCGGCGGTGTAGCCGTCCATTTCGGCGAATTCGGTTTCCAGTTCTGCAACGGCCATGCCGTCTTCTTCGGTCATTTCCGGCAGCGAGTAGATGCGGTCGCGTTCGGCCTTGACCTTCCACAGCTCTTCGTGACCCATGATCACGGTATCGATCACGGTGAATTCTTCGTAGGCGAACTGGTCCTGGCGCAATTTACCCAGACGCACGTTCGGCTCGAGCATGACCTGGCCGCCGGACGGCTCGAGGTCGTCGCCGAGGATTTTCATGAAAGTCGACTTGCCGCAACCGTTGGCGCCGATCAGGCCGTAGCGGTTGCCCGCGGCGAATTTGACCGAAACGTTTTCGAATAGCGGCTTGGCGCCGAACTGCATCGTGATGTTAGCTGTAGAGATCAAAGGTTTTTCCTGCGAAGCATTCAGAGTAGCTAGGGTTGCGGCAGTACCGATTCAGTACCCGTTTCCGTTATTCGAACCACAGGAAATGCATCCCGGTCAGAAGCGGAAGGTCCATCTGGCAATAAGTGGACAGCAGCATATGGAGCGCTTGGCCCGAGTCGAAGTGCGCTGAGACGGGGTTCATTCCCGTCATCAACCAAGGGGGGCGCGTAATGTTTGGCGGCGATTGTACTGGTCTGGCTCTTTAAACGATAGGGCGTTAAGGCCGCACGGCCACTTTGGCAGCATCAGTGGACAGATTTTCACATCTGAAGGTTAACTATTGGTTACAAACTGTGGCTAAAATGCCATCTATCAACCTGATGCCGACAGTCGGCATGGGCTCAAGGATGCGCCATCGGGACCGTTGTTTCGTATTCAGACACTGCACAAGACCCTTGGGCTGATTGGCCGGCAAGGGACGCAGTTTGTTCATTTCTGACGTGTGACGATTTTTTGTGAAATTGATCATTGCCGCTATTTACGTTGTATCCATTGCGTACGTTCACTTGCGCGGACGCGTGCGCCACAAGCTGGGCCGCCAACTGAGCGACCACTCGACGTTTCTGGCGCCGATCAACTGCTTCCTTTATCTGTTCTCGAAAATCCCCAACAAGCCTTATCTGAACCCGGCCGACTTTCCTGATTTGAGTCCGCTGCAGGACCATTGGGAAGAAATTCGAGCCGAGGGCCAAAACCTGCTCAGGGCCGGGGAGATCAAGCGCTCAAATCAATACGACGACGTCGGCTTCAACTCGTTCTTCAAGACGGGCTGGAAACGTTTCTACCTGAAGTGGTACGGCGACAGCCATCCTTCGGCCATGAAACTCTGCCCGCGCACCACCGAACTGGTGCAAAGCATCGGCTCGATCAAGGCCGCGATGTTCGCCGAGTTGCCACCGGGCTCGAAACTGGTCCGTCACCGCGATCCGTATGCCGGTTCCTACCGCTATCACCTGGGCCTGGAAACACCGAACGATGCCGGTTGCTACATCAACGTCGATGGCGAGAACTACCACTGGCGCGACGGTGAAGCGGTCATGTTTGACGAGACCTTCATTCATTACGCCGAAAACACTACCGAGCAGAACCGCATCATTCTGTTCTGCGACGTAGAGCGGCCGATGAAGTATCGCTGGGCGGCGGCGTTCAATGGCTGGTTCAGCCGTAACGTGATGTCGGCGGCGGGTGCGCCGAATGATGTGGGTGACAAGACCGGCGGCATCAACCGCTTGTTCGCCAAAATCTACAAGATTCGCCTTCGCGGCAAAGCGCTCAAGAAGCGCAACCGCAAGCTCTACTACATCGAAAAGTGGGCGATTTTTGGTGGCCTGCTGGCGATTTTAGTTCTGATCTGAGTATTGCGTTACGTCGTACGAAGCCTTCGCGAGCAAGCCCGCTCCCACAGTTAACCGTGGTCAAATGTGGGAGCGGGCTTGCTCGCGAAGAGGGCCTAACATTCACCGCAAACTTTCAATCAGCCACGAGAAGTCTTCGTGGCTTTTTTGTGTGCGGCGGGTTTCGCGGCCGGCTTCGTTTTGCCCGTGTTCTTGCCGCCGAGGCTGCGTTTAAGCAGCTCGGTCAGATCGATAATATCGGCGGTTTTGCGCTCCTCTTCGCCAGTCGCTGTTTCGACATCTTCGATCTTGCCTTCATTAGCCTTCTTCTCAACCAACGCCATGATCTTGTCTTCAAAACTGTCGCGATAATCCTCGGGTTTCCAGTCGGCGCTCATGTCCTGAACCAGTCGTTTGGCCATGTCGAGTTCACCCTTGGCCAGTTCGGGCTTGGTGACTTCACTGCCCAACTCAAGGGTGTCCAGACTTCGCACTTCGGCGGGCCAGCGCAGCATCACCAACACCATTGCCGATTCCAGCGGCATCAGCGCGGCGAGGTGCTGGCGGGTGTGCAGCACAACATGAGCCAAGGCGACTTTATTGGTTTTGCTTAACGTTTCACGCAACAGCGCATAGACCTTGCCACCGCGTTTATCCGGCGCCAGGTAATAGGGCGTATCGATGTTTTGCAGAGGAATCTGCTCGCTGTCGACAAAGGAAAAAATGTCGATGGTCTGAGTGGACAGCGGGTGCGCCGACTTGATTTCTTCTTCGCTGAGGACCACATACCGACCCTTTTCATACTGCACACCTTTAACGATGTGTTCCTTGGTCACTTCCTTGCCAGTGACCTTGTTGACACGCTTGTAGCCCACCGGGTCCATGCTGCGGCTGTCGAGCCAGTCAAAATCCACCCCGTGCGAGGACGTCGCCGAAACCAGCGCCACAGGGATATGCACCAGACCGAAACTGATCGCGCCTTTCCAGATTGCCCGTGCCATGGTCGTCTTCTCGCGAGTGATGTTCAGGTGACCGGTGACGCTGTGCAAAAGTTTCAGTGGGTGCGACCCGGTCCTGCAGGCGTATCGGCGGCCGGGTCAATTCGTGTTACATCTTGCCGGGGAGGTTTTAGTTAACAAATTCGAACCCTGGGCGTAGCGTGATATCGAAGTTCCTATCCACGCTGATGTCGAGAGGCTCCCCATGAACAGATTTGTGCTCGGCTGCACCGCGTTGGCGTTGAGTGCCTGGCTGAGCAATCTGGCCCAGGCTGACACCGCATCGCCACCTTCTTCACTGCTGCTGGCCCAGAACCCGACAGGCAATGCCAGCAATCCTTACAACAGCCCGATTCGCCGGGCCAATCCCAACAGCATGCAAGGCACGCAACCCAGCGCGCCGGCCATCCGTGGCCCAAACACAGTGCCCGTGCCGCGGCCACCGACGCTTGATAATGGTGGCGTCGGCAACCGCTATCCCCAAAATCGGCCGCCTCCCGCCACCCCACCGACATTCATTCCCAATCCACCTCATCGAGACGCAGACACCAGCAACCGTTGAACGGCACGACAGCGTTCTTGCCAGCCATTCGAGCGACAAAAGGAATCGTGCATGTTGCGTAAAACCCTTCTGGCCACACTGTGTGCCAGCGCACTGATCACCGCCACCGCGCCCGTTTTCGCGGCGCCGACCCAGAATCTGAAAAGCGAACAGGGCACCCTTGAGGTGACGACAATGACCAAGGGGCTCGAACATCCCTGGGCCTTGGCGTTTCTTCCCGATCGCCAAGGGATGCTGGTGACCGAACGGCCCGGCAACCTGCGGGTGGTCAGCGCCGACGGTAAACTTTCCGCTCCGCTCAGTGGTGTGCCAAAGGTTTGGGCCAAAGGGCAGGGCGGCTTGCTGGATGTGGTGTTGTCGCCAGACTTCAAGCAAGACCGCACGGTCTATCTGTCGTATGCCGAAGGCGGTGGTGAGGGCGACAAGGCCGGGACGGCGGTCGGTCGTGGACGTTTGTCTGACGACCTGACAGCCATAAAGGATTTCAAAGTGATCTTCCGCCAGGAACCCAAGCTTTCGGTCGGTAACCACTTTGGTTCGCGCCTGGTGTTCGACCGCGACGGCTATCTGTTCATCACCCTTGGCGAGAACAACGACCGGCCGACCGCCCAAGACCTCGACAAGCTGCAAGGCAAGGTCGTGCGGATCTACCCGGACGGCAAGGTGCCGGATGACAACCCCTTTGTCGGTCAGGCCGGCGTACGCCCGGAAATCTGGTCCTACGGTCATCGCAATCCGCAAGGCGCGGCGCTCAATCCCTGGACCGGCACCCTCTGGGAAAACGAACACGGTCCCCAGGGGGGCGATGAAATCAACATCATCGAGCGTGGCAAGAACTACGGCTGGCCGATGGCAACCCACGGCATCAACTATTCCGGCCAGCCGATTCCGGAAGCCAAGGGCAAGACCGCCGAAGGCACCGTCGCCCCGCACCACGTCTGGGAAAAGTCCCCCGGCCTCAGCGGCATGGCGTTCTACGACGCTGACCGCTTCAAGGCCTGGCAGCACAACGTGTTTATCGGCGCGTTAGTGAGCCAGGAGTTGATCCGCTTGCAGTTCGATGGCGACAAGGTCGTTCACGAAGAGCGATTGCTGGGCGAACTCAACAAGCGCATTCGCGATGTGCGGCAAGGGCCGGATGGGTACTTATATGTGCTGACCGATGAGGACGATGGAGCCCTGTACAAGATTGGACTGAAGTAACCGACACCTGTGTAGCAGCTGCCGAAGGCTGCGTTCGGCTGCGCAGCAGTCGCCAACCCAGTCACCTCGGTCTAACTGAACCACCGCGTTGGATGATTTTACGACTGCTGCGCAGCCGGACGCAGGCTTCGCCAGCTGCTACATCTATGGGTGCTCGGGCTCAGGCGGTTGGCGAGGTGACGGACTTTCTCCGGTCCTGCAGGCCGCGGATCACGAGGTACAACAGTGGCCCGATGGAGACGAAAACAGCGGTGATCAAAAGGTAGGGAACCACCGACCATCCCGACTGCCCACGCTTGCACGCATCCGTGTACATCCATATGCCTGCGAGCGTCGCCAGCAGATACAAATCAATCACCACCTGCGCTGTGTCGGGGCGCGACATCAGGCTGATGCCGAAGTCGATCAATGACTGTTCGGCCTGAAGCATCACCGAAACGGTGTAGCCGGCGAACGCGATCAGGGCAATGAGGGGCAGGGCGACAGACTTCATGGTTTCCTTCCTTGGGACGATGAGCAGAGTCGTCAGCCTACAGAGGCCGAGTAAAATTGGCCATTGACTTGCCATCAGCGTCCGGCTAATTTTCGGGCATGACTTCCACTGTATTGCGCTGCCAGCCAAGCATTATTACCGCCATTCCTTATTTGGCGGGCTAGCTCACGACTGCAGCACCCAACCCGCCCTCGAGGCGGGTTTTTACTTTCTGCCTCCTGGGTTCCGATCAACGTCAGGAGACGACCATGAGCAGCACCACCGCCCAGCAGACCTTGCTTGAGCACTACGTAAAAAAGATCCTCGCCGCGCCGGTGTATGAGCTCGCGGTGCGTACGCCGCTGCAACCGGCGCCAGCGTTGTCCGAGGCGCTCGGCAATCAGATCCTGCTCAAGCGCGAAGACCTGCAGCCGACCTTCTCCTTCAAGATCCGCGGTGCCTACAACAAACTGGTGCAACTGAGCGATGAGCAAAAGGCTTGCGGGGTAATCACCGCTTCCGCAGGTAATCATGCTCAAGGCGTGGCATTAGCAGCCCGTGAGCTGGGAATTGCGGCGACCATTGTCATGCCGTGCACGACGCCGGAACTGAAGGTGCTCGGTGTGCGCAGTCGGGGTGCCGATGCGGTGCTGCACGGTGAGAGTTTTCCGTTTGCCCTGGACTATGCGCTGAACCTGGCGCGGCAAACAGGTCGCACCTTTGTCTCGCCGTTCGACGACCCGGACGTGATCGCGGGGCAGGGCACCGTCGCCATGGAAATCCTGCGCCAGCATCAAGGTCCGCTGGACGCGATCTTCGTCCCGGTGGGGGGTGGCGGCCTGATCGCCGGCATCGCGGCGTACGTCAAATACCTGCGACCAGACGTCCGCATCATCGGCGTCGAGTCGGAGCATTCCGCCTGTTTATATGCGGCATTGCAGGCCGGCGAGCGAGTTGTCCTGCCGAACGTAGGCACTTTCGCCGACGGTGTCGCCGTCGCCCAGATCGGTGCTTACGGTTTCGAAGTCTGCCGGTTCTGTGTCGATGAGGTGTTGACGGTCAGCAACGACGAACTCTGCACCGCCATCAAGAATATCTACGACGATACCCGCTCGATCACCGAACCTTCGGGTGCCTTGGCCGTGGCCGGAATCAAGAAATATGTGGCGCAAACCGGTGCCCGTGGTCAGACACTGGTAGCGATCGACTCGGGCGCCAATATCAATTTCGACAGCTTGCGCCATGTGGCCGAACGCGCCGCGTTGAGCGGCACCCCGGCGTGAGCGGTATCAGGCCAGCAGCGGGCGCAGGAAGGTCCGCTCATAACTGACGATAAACTTCTTCTCGACCAACGAAGCTACGAGCGCGGTGCTTTCGGCGTCAGTCATCGCGATATGCCGGTAGCTTTCGTAGTCCGCCAGCGAAGGAAAGCTGAACAGGCAGTAGGCGATATTGCTCGCGCCCTCGGAAGGCAGGAAGTACCCGTGGTGCGTACCGCCCAAACGCTCGACGATGCCGAGCCAGGCCTTGGCGTAGGCTTCGAATTCGCTGAGTTGATACGGATCGATCACATATTTGACGTGGCAGGTAATCAAAATGGCGCTCCTGTAACGGGATAGAACGGTTATTCCTGGACGGCTTTCTCGACCTTGCTCGACGCCGACCATATCCGGTAGCGGACTTCGACGTCTTTAGGCACGTAGAGCACGATCGGCAGTTTGCTGTTGTAGCGCAGCATGAAACCGTCACCGACCACCGGCACAAAGTCCTTTTTACTTTTGCCGTCCGGGCAGGCCATCTGCGTGCTCATCGGGCCGATGACTTTTTCCAGTCGGTAGAACGGGTAGCCCCAGCCTTCGAGGTTTTTCTCCTCGAGAATGCCGCCCAGGCGTTGGCGATTACAGTCAACGGTCAGGGTTTTGCCGGCGAGGATTTCGACCTGGTAGCCGTCTTCCTGAGTCTGTGGGGCAAGATGAATGACCTGGCGGGTGAAACCGCTCTCTGCTTTGGGAAACGGCGCAACCTCTTCGAGTTTCGCTGCGTGAGCGATGGTCGACAGTCCGGCAAAAATCAGCCCGACGGTAGTGATACAGGTCAAAGAACCCATGATGCCTCCTTGCGTGCGAGTGGGGTCAGCGGATACTGAATTGATTGGCCGCATTCTTACTGGCGTCGTCGGCCAATGCAAACTTGTCGCTGGATGTGTGCAAATTGCAGGGGCACCACAACGCCTTTCTTGCATATTGCATGGGCTATATACGCGCGGTTTCGCTAAATCGTTGATTTACCGATGAGCTGCAGTGCGAAATCCAAGGCATGTTTTATGCTGTAGCTGGTCTTAAGCTGACCGGGGATTTCATTGCGTCAGTATCGATAGTTGATTGGCAGTCTCACATTAAGGAGAGGGTCGCCATGTTTCTTTCTGCCTTGGAACTTCGCAATATCATTGAAAGCAGTTTTTTGCCGAAACGTTGTCAATGCACGCTGTCGCCGGACCTGTCGATGACCGTCAAGGTGTATTCCGATCGTCAAACCGATCACCTCGATCTAATGAAGACAGGAATAAACGCCAAACAGCTAAATGGTTGTCGAGAAATCAATGACCTGATCGCTGGACTGCGCTCTGACATGCAGCACCAAACCATTGCCCAGACCCTGCATCCAGACAGAAAAGCGCTTTAACCCACGGTTTCGAGTTCCATCGACACGCGCTTGGTCTGGAGAAACGCCAGGCCCAGCGCCAGCTCGACCACCACCGCAAGCAAAATGCCCGGACCGGCATGGCCATTGAGCCATTCGCCGAAGCCCAGTGCTGCCAGCCCCCAGCAGCCGACCATGAAACCATTGCTCAGCGCATGGCGGGTGATCGAAGGCGCCTCGTTTCGAACCAGATAAAACATCACACCCAATGCCGCGAACAGCATTGCGCTGCGCCGCGCGACAACGCCCACCGCCAACGAGTATTCGATGCTCCAGATTGACAGCAACCTGTCCGGCATCAAACCCCAGACCAGGGCCAACAGAAAACACAGCGCGGCGGTAAAAGTCGACAAGGCACGAAACGATAACTGCATGGCGAATCCTTGCGGCAGTGGGGGGAGGCGCTAGAGCATAGCGCCAGAACCCCTCACCGGAATACCGCAACGTATTGAATCAGACCTTTCCGTCAGTTCTGATAACTGCAGGCGTCGGAAAGTTTACGGTAGGAGATTTCCGCAGGCTTGCCCGAGGTGCTATCGATGTACTTCATGTCGGCTGTGACCACTTTGCAGTCCAGCGTCGACGGTTCGGTCAAGGTAATGACCTTGCCCACGTGCAGCGGCATACCGTAGTGGTACGGCACCGCCTGGGAGTTCGAAGTGTCATTGGCCTGGGCCAGACCGGCAAACGCGGTGCAGGCGAGGGCGGTGGTGATCAGCAAGGTGCGCATGTTCATGAACGATCTCCGATGCAGGCTTAAAGTCAGCTCGACGTATAGGCGTCGAACCTGCCGCACTGGGCGTCAGAGAACTCTGAGGGCGTGCGGTCCAGTAAAGTTTTGGACCGCGGGGTTAAGCGATGGTTAACCCGACCGAATGCCGCCTGTCGTGAGGAGGTTTCTGACAGAGGTTTCATGTAGGTAAAAAAACTGAGGGAGGTTCGGCCCGTTCCTACACGGTCGGACGCTTTGTCGTCTTTCGCCGGCAAGCTGCCAGCGTTTACTGTTTGACCTCGCTGCAAAATCAGCGAGCAGGTTTGGTCACCTGATGCCATCACACATATGTGTGCCATCATTCGCGCTGCGGACATCTATGTCCTCGTAGTGCGTTGCAATGGCGGCTGTGTGCTGGACGCCTTCGGGCGAACCGATTTGATGGTGTCGGTTGACCAAGCCTGCACACAGTCCGCCTCCCATCGTTTGGTCACGGTACTGGCGGTTATTTACTAATCATCGAGTAATTACTATGCCAACGCTAAATCCATTCCCCGATCGCTATCGCTCAATCAAAAGCAGCGTTACCGAGACAAGCCCAATGGTCATCGACACCGAGGCCAATCCCCAAGACATTCTCGAAGCCGCTTTACAGCGTGTCCGAGCCGCCAGCCAGTTACTTGAAACGCTCCATTGCCAATGCTTCAAGAACGGTGATGTTCAAGACATTCCGCACATTACTCACGCGCTTTATCTGCTAACGCAAGATGGGTGCGATTTGCTGCTGGTTGCGCAGCAGCAGATGATGGGGTGGAAGGCGCCGGTCTGACGCTCGCTGAAAGTCGCCTGCCTCCTGTGGGGGGCAGGTTTTGAAGCTAAATGCCCAAGGTCGATGCATTCAAGGCTTTTTGGGTTCGGGCATATTCAACCAGGTCTTTGGGATAAACCCTGTGATCGATTTCGCTGTCGTCGATGTCGTACAAAAACGCAATAGCGCCCGCCTCGAATGCCCAATAGCCTACATAGCTTCCTTCGTCTCCGTTCAAGTGTGAATCGTGCCAAGGGGCTTGGCTAAATGCCGCGTACCATTGTTCACAATAATCGGCTAGCAACTGAGAAGCCTCGGTTTTTTCATCTGCATAGATAGCGTGAATTAAAGGTGTGTAGACATCGTGGTACCACTCATCGACATCTTCTCGCCCGGGTAGACGTTTGCGCAGCAAGTCTTCATAGAGTGTGTCTTCACCCTTGTAATTTGCATCGTCAATAAGCTTGGCAAATCGTTTGAGCAAGTCTGTTCTGTTAAGCAGGATACACAGGCTAAAGACTTGTACGCATTCTTCATATTCATCTGGCCAGTCATCAATGGCGAGGGGCGAAATGTCTATTATTCCCTCGGAGAGCGAAAGTTTTCTTTGACGCTCTTCGTAGGCTGATATCAGTTCTTCAAGCAATGGGATCAGCGAATGGATTTCCACTCCTGCAGTATAAGAAATAAATAGTTTTTTTCGCGCCACACCTTTGAAGTGAGCAGCCCTTAGGGACGCTTCTTGTTCGGGAGAGTCTGACTCGAATGTGTTGGTCTTCCAGAAAATCTTGGTCTCTTCGCTGTAAGCCAGAAAATTCTCGTAACGGGTATCGCTTAGGAATTTTTGTCGCTTATTCATTACGATCCACCCTGGAGCCAATAGCTGCCGTATGCGCTCTAGCGTACGCAACTAAATCTTTCGGATACACCATGTGATCAATTTTGCTATCGTCTATGCCGTACAAAAATGCGATTGCTCCAGCTTCGACGGCCCAATAACCTACGTAGTTACCTTCCTCTCCTTGATGATGAGTATCGTGCCACGGAGCTTGCTCGAAAGCTGAATACCACCCCTCACAATACTGTTGGAGCAACGTTGACTTCTCATCTTGATTCTCGATGTAAATCGCCTGAATGAGGGGCGTGTAGACGTCGTGATACCACTGGTCGACATCGTGCCGGCCTGGCAGAACCTTCTTCAATAAGTCTTCATAAAGCGTGTCGTCGCCAGCATATCCTGCGTTGTCGATTAATCTTACGAATCGTTTAAGGAGGTCTGCGCGATGTAATAGGATACAAAAACCAATAACTTGTGCGCACTCTTCATATTCGTGTGGCCAGTCGTCTATCGAGAGCGGTGATATTCCAGGAGATTGTTCAGACTCTGCTAGTTTTGCCTGTCTGATTTCATACTTGCCAACCAGGTCTTCAAGCAGAGGGGCGAGAGACGGTATTTCTTCTCCCACTGTGTATGCCGCCGTAAGCTTGCGAAGTGCTAAGCGCTGAAAAAATCTTGAGCGAATTGTCGCTTCCTCCTCAGGCGAGTCTGATTGGAAAGTGTTTGTCTTTGAGAACTCCACTGCTTCGTCATGCCCTCTCAAGAAATTTTTGTAATGATTCTCGCTGTAAAATTTCTGTCTTTTTATCATGCTTTATGCCTCCAGCTTAAGTGAAGCTAACGCGCCATATTTTTCGGCTAAAGATTTTTTACGTTTGTTCACGAAAGCTTTAACTTCGTGCTCGGCATAAAAGCGAATTAAGGGGGGCGGATTTATTTGGCTAAGCAATGGGCGATTGTTCGCCCATCCGGTAATGATTGGCTGAAGTCAAGTCAATCCGTCATCGTTATTATTTTTCACCTGACCAATACCAAATCGTGTCACCCCATTTAGAGTCACTGAAACTCGGCATGATTTCACCTTGTTGGAAGTGGCGTCTTGAGTTGGCTTGCGCTGGGGTAAACCAATAGCCCGTTTTGCTACAGGGTTCACCAGCAACAATACGATTAATCTGGGAGCCAATATCACCCTTATAGTTTCTAGCGTATTCGACCAATGCTTTTGGATAAACCATATGATCGATTTTGCTGTCGTCTATACCGTATAGGAAGGCAATCGCGCCAGCCTCAAAGGCCCAATAGCCGACGTAGGTTCCGCTCTCTCCCTGAAGGTGGGTGTCGTGCCACGGAGCCTGCTTGAACGCTGGATACCATTGTTGGCAATATTTTTTCAGTAGTTTTGACGCTTCTTCTTTACTGTCGCTATAAACCGCTTGAATGAGTGGTGTATACACGTCGTGATACCACTGATCGACATCGTGCCGGTGAGGCAATACCTTCTTCAGTAAGTCTTCGTAAAGTGTGTCGTCACCCGCATAACCCGCTTCGTCTATAAGCTTTACGAAGCGTGGAAGCAGGTCGGTGCGGTGCAATAGGACACACAAGCTGATCACTTGGACGGCTTCTTCGTATTGATTTGGCCAGTCATCTATTGCGAGGGGCGAGATATTTGGGACGCCTTGATACTCTGCTAGGGCTTTCTGACGAATTTCGTACTTTTCAACCAACTCTTCAAGCAGGGGGATAAGTGACTCTATGTTCTCCCCGGCAGTATAAGTCGCGAGCAGCTTGTCTAGAGACAGAGTCTGGAAGTATTTTGCGCGTTGAGAGGCTTCTTCTAATGCAGAGTCGGATTTAAATTTATTTATTTTAAAAAACTCTATGAGTTCATCATATTCTCTAAGGAAATTTTCGTAATGCTTTTCACTAAAGAATTTTTGTCGTTTGTTCATAGATGTCATGCCTCAATCTTAAGGGTGTCCAATGCGCCATATTTTTTGGTCAGGGACTTTTTGCGTTTGTTCACAAACCCTTTAACCTCGGTTTCGTTGTAATGGAAGGCTTTGTGTGCTTGATGTTCGCTTTCGTTTGAATTTTTTAACCTGGCCTCAGCATGTTCTTTAGGGCTTGAACTGGGATGGTAAATAGGTGAATAAAATAAATGTCGACTATAGGAGATTTCTACTTGGGCAGCGAGTATGCGGTTGCCGACGGCTTTTTGAAGGTTGCTGAGTATCCATTCCACGCTCATTTGTACGAGTATATCTTTGCTCTTGGTGGTGCTGAGTTTCGACTTTGTTGAAGCCGTTTTTTTTGATCTGCCGGTCTTTAAAGGGCTTGGGTTTTTTTTACTGGGAGCGTCTTGCTCGTTTTCGATGGGCTCAAGCAGTTTGCAGGGATCACCCAAACCCGATACGCCTAGCTTCGAGCCGACGCCAGGTTTCCGCGTATTGTTCAGTTTACGCATGAATTTTGGCGCATCCTCGTCACGACTTGCCTTAGCCTCAACAATGGCAAATTTCTCGCCTCCATTGTTGGAAGGGGTGGCTCGCCAAACAGCATCTATCCCCGTTCCATTAGCGCCATCAGACAATTTGTAGAGAACGTGGTTTGCCTTGGGGCTTCCTCCTGCGGAGAGTTTCCCCGTCTTACTCACACTCGGCACACCCTCCAACCACTTCCCATCCGCCCCCTTATCATGCCCATCCCAATCCTTGCCCCAACCAAACTCCACTGCACAAATGTAATCGGCAATGTGCTCCCCACTAACCCCCAGCCCTTCATTCAAAATGCTGGAAGGGGCCTGAAGACCTACTTTGGAGGCTTCAACCTGGTTGGAATGGGTGCCGCTCGCACCATCGGTTCCCTTTGCCGCAACAGCCGAATCTTTGCTTGCAGGCTTTTCCACTCTTTTCGGGTGGCTTGACCCGGAGGAGGCCGCCGAACTATTACGCTGCATCCCTTTCCATTTAACCAGCCGCTTCTCAACAATCCCCACCATGGCCGGCATGTTGTCGCGGGAGGCGGCGAGGACGGTGACGACGGATGTTTTTGCCCAGTTTGGAAGGCTCTGGAAAGTCGACGAGCCTTTTACGCCGGTGATGATCTCGTCGAGTTCACCGCGCAGTTTGCCGGCATCGAAGATCTGCTTGAGCAGTTCTTCGGGGCTGGTTTTGATCCCGCATTCTTGCAGTACGAAGCGAAGCAGGTCGAACAGTACCGGGGCGTAGCGTTGCGGGTCTTTGTTGACGATGCGCAGGCTCTTCTTCAGCCCGTCGCCCGGTCCTGGAACCCAGCCGATGACGGCCATCAGCAGGTCAAATTGTGCGTCTTCCTTTCCGTCCGTCGACTCTGCGTTGTAGAGGACGATAGAAGATTCGATGGTGTCGTAGGCGTCGATGGCCTGGCCAAGAAACGGCACCGCGCCGAGCGCGATGCCTTTTGCCAGTTCTACCGCGGCCTCTTGGTAAGCGGCGCTGCGGTCTTCATCACCTTCGTTTGCGCTCTCAACTGCTTCGTCACTCATGACAGCCTCCCTGCGGCTTTCTCCACCAATGCTTGTAAATCAACCTGGTCCGGGTCCAGGCCGAGCTTGCGTAAATCTGCGTTAACCTTTTCGTCCGAGTTCTGCACAATCGCTACGCTTTCACGGTTGTACGGCCTCGGATCCTCGCCGTAATACACCTTGGCCGGTCCTTTCGGAACATCCTCCAACCGGGCGAAGCCGTCATCGTCCAGCACACCCTCACGGGTCGAACCGTCCGCAAAGTCAACGCGGTAGGACGCGCCCGGCACGGGCTCAAGGTTGTCGTAGTGCAGGTTCAATTCCAGCCAAGTCGGATTGGTCTTGGCTTCCTTCATCAGGCGACCGGCGATGTCGGCGGCGGCAAGGCCTGGAATCAGTGGGGCGAGGATGCCGATGCCGGTGCCGGCACCCGGCCCACCGCCGGAGTTGACCTTGACGTTGGCGCCACTGATCGTCACGCCCCCCGCATCCACCTTCACAAAACTCCCGCCAGCCTTGGCCGTGAGCTCCATGCCACCTTCAACCACAACCTTTTCCCCAGCGTTGTAGTGAATCTCCTGACCGGCCTCGACAAACTGCGCCGTCCCAACCTTTACATGCTGAGTCACGCCAACGGCGAGGTGATCATCCGCCCGGGTTTCAGTCTTGCGGTCGAGGTGGGTGATGCGATGCTCTTCAACCTTGAATTCGCTTAAAACATTGGCCTCGACCGTGTCATGCCGCTCATTGCCGACGCGAATCTTCTGATCATGCTCAATGTTTTCATCCCAATCGCGTTGGGCGTGCAGGTAGATCTGTTCCGCGCCTTTCTTGTCTTCAATCCGAAACTCGTTGTAGCCGTTGCCGCCCGGCGAGCTCAGGGTCTTGAAGGTGCTGCGGGTCTTGTTCGCCGGCAGGTCGTAGGGGACGACGTTTTCCTTGTGGTACAGGCAGCCGGTGATCAGTGGTTGGTCGGGGTCGCCTTCCATAAAGGACACCAGCACTTCCATGCCGATGCGCGGGATGGCGATGCCGCCGTAGGCGCTTCCGGCCCAGCCGGTGGCGACGCGCAGCCAGCAGCTGGTCTTGTCGTCGGCCTGGCCTTCGCGGTCCCAGTGGAACTGGACTTTGACGCGGCCGTATTCGTCGCAATGGATTTCTTCACCCGCAGGGCCGGTGACGATGGCGGTCTGGCTGCCCAGGACTTTGGGTTTCGGGTGTTCGAGGGCAGGGCGGAAGTGCGCGTCCCACGGGGTGGCGAGGAAGCGGTTGCGGTAGCCCTGGTGGAAATCGTCTTTGTTCTGGGTGACGTCGCTGGTGACGTTTGCGCCGAGCACTTGCGGCTGTTTGCCTTCGTGCACCACTTCCAGCAGCAGCCAGAGGTCGTTCCACTCGGCGCGCGGGTGTTCGCTGAGGGCCATGAAGTGGCCGCTGACCAGGGTTGGCTCGTCGCCTTTGCCTTCGGCAAGTTTGTAGTCGCTGCGGTGGCGTTCCAGGGCGCGGGTCGCCAGTTGCTTGCCGCGTTCGCGGTCGGTGAAGCGGCCGGGGTAGTCGTAGTCTTCGAGGTCCGGGGCGAACGCGCTTTTGGCGGAGCCCTCGGGCAGGATGCTCGGTTTTTCGAAGTCGTAATCGCGGCGGCTGACGCGGGTGGTGCGGGTTTCCAGGCGCAGGTTGAAGCGCTTGATCACCGGTTTCTCGGCAGCCATGCCGGAGTCTTGCTGGTAGGCCACGGGCGCGAGTTTGCGGAACACCGTCTGGTCATCGCCGAACACCAGTTTGTGGCCGCTGGCACTGTGCTGGAAGTGGAAGTGAATGCCTTCTTCTTCGCACAGGCGCTGGATGAAATGCAGGTCGGATTCGTCGTACTGCACGCAGTAATCGCGTTCCGGGTAGATCGCGCCGAGCTGAAAGCTGTAGGCATCGGCCAGGATGCCGCGCGCTTCGAGGACCTGAGCGATGATCTTCGGCACACTTAAATGCTGGAAAATCTGTTGGTCATGGTTGTGGCGTAGGTAGGCGAGTTGCGGCACCAGGCTGATGCTGTAACGGGTCAGGCTTTTGCCGGAGTCGCCTTGCTCGATGCGGTACACCAAGCCGTGGATGATGCCTTTGCCGGTGGCGCCGAAGGTCAGGCAGCCGGGCTTGTGCAGCAACTCTTCGAGTTTCAGGTCGGGGCGCGCGCTGACCAGTTCGATGTCGAAGCTGAACGGCTGGTTGAGGGTTTCGCGACCGACGAAGCTGAGTACCTGAAGGTCAACGGAAACGCCTTCCAGCGTCAGGGAAATATGGGTTGCGTTCGCGTCCAGCATGCCTTTAATTCCGTCCTTTGAATAAGCTGGGGCGGATGGTGCAGGATTAAAGCGCCTCGTTCAAGGAAACCAACAGTCATTTACCGACTAAAGTCGTCTGTAGCCCGTAACAGCCTTCTGCCATCATCGCCGCTCACTTCTGTGTGTCCACTTCATCCTGGCAAGTTACTTGTCCGGGGCGAAGGCTATTTTTTTGGCTTATTGCGCCTTGCGCAAACGCTGCACTGTTGGAGTTTTTTTTCATGCGTCCCCCCTTTACTCTCATCACCGCGCGCCAGTCACTCGGCTTCGGCGCTTTAGTCCTGTGCGCCGGTTTTACCGGGTCGGTTTTCGCGAGCGGTTTTATCGACGACACCACGGCGAAAATCGAGTCGCGCACGGTGTATTTCAATCGCGACTTTCGTGATGGGCACACGTCCACCGAGCAGGGCGCTTCGAAGCGTGAAGAGTCGGCTCAAGGTTTTATTCTCAATCTGCAATCGGGTTACACCGAAGGCACCGTCGGCTTCGGTATCGATGCCTTGGGCATGCTGGGGCTCAAGCTCGACTCCAGCGCCGACAGCAGCAACAGCGGTTTGCTGCCGTCCACGGGTCAGGATCCGCGCGGGTCGAAAGACGAGTACGCAAAACTGGGCCTGACCGCAAAAGTGCGTGTCTCGCAAAGTGTATTGAAGTACGGCGCACTGCTGCCGGACGTGCCGCTGCTGAAGTACAACGATGGTCGGTTGCTGCCGACGATGTTCAATGGCGCAATGCTCACCTCCAAAGAGGTCAAGGACCTGACCTTTATGGCGGCGCGGCTGGACAAGTACACCGCCCGGGATTCCACCGATTCCCAGGACATCCGCGTGCACTGCAAGAACAAGCGTTATGCCTGCAACGTCACCGCCGATCATTTCGACATGTACGGTTTCGACTACAAGATCAACGAGCGCCTGACCGGCCAGTATCACTACGCCGAACTGGAAGACATCTACCGTCAGCACTTCTTAGGTTTGCTGGCCAACCAGCCGTTGGGCGACGGCGTGCTCAAGGCTGACCTTCGACTGCTAAAGAGTGCCGACAGCGGCGCCGCTCGTGCAGGCTCCATCGACAACCGCGCCCTGAGCGGCATGCTCGCTTACGCCATCAGCGGTCACACCTTCAGCGCTGGTTGGCAGCGCATGAACGGCGACAATTCGATGCCGTATCTGGATGGGACCAATCCGTATCTGGTCAACTATGTACAGGTCAACGACTTCGCCGCTGCGCAGGAGCGCTCGTGGCAGTTGCGGTATGACTATGACTTCAAGGCGATTGGCATTAATGGACTGAGTTTCCTGACCCGTTATGTGAACGGTGATCACATCAAGGTGCTGGGCAGCGATCAGGAAGGGAAGGAGTGGGAGCGCGACAGCGAGCTCAAGTACGTGGTGCAGAGCGGGACGTTCAAAGATGTCAGCCTGCGGTTGCGCAATGCGACGTACCGGACCAACTACGAGAAGTTTGCCCGGGATGTCGATGAGACCCGGTTGATCGTGAGTTACAACTTTTCGGTGCTCTAAATGATCGTTCCCACGCTCCGCGTGGGAATGCAGCCCGGGACGCTCCGCGTCCCTTTCGCGAATTGGAACGCGGAGCGTCCCTTGAGGCATTCCCACGCAGAGCGTGGGAACGATCAGTCAGGTGAGTTGCTGGCGATATGGCAAGTCCGGCCCGGTCTTGCTGCACGTCAGCGCCGCCGCTTCTACTGCAAATTTGAGCATGGCGTCGATCTGCTCGCGGCCGAGCGATTGCACGCCCTCAACCGAATCCAGCTGCTGCTCCGTCAGCCAGGTAATCAACGCCGCCTGGAACGTATCGCCAGCGCCCACGGTGTCGGCGATTTTCACTGAGCTCGCCGGCACCGACCATAAACCATGGGCACGACTGAACACCGTCGCCCCCTCGCCACCACGGGTCAGAAACACCAACTGACAACGATGCTGCAGCCAGCCTTCAATCACCCGTTGCGGGTCTTGCTCGGGGTACAACAGGCTCAAATCCTCATCGCTGACTTTGATCAGGTCGGCCAGCTCAACCAAGGTGGCAACCCGCGAACGCCACAGGTCGATATTCGGCTCAGGATTGAGCCGTACGTTGGGGTCAAGGCTGATCAAGCGTTTACCGCTTTCGTGCTGCACCAACGCCAACAGTGTGTCGGCAATCGGCTGCACCACCAGCGAGAACGAGCCGATGTGCAGGCCGCGCACTTCAGGGCCCAGTTCCGGCAGATGCTCCAGTTTCAGTTGCCGATCCGCGCAGCCTTCGCCCCGGAAGCTGTAATGCGGCGAACCATTCGCACCGACAGCCACCATCGCCAGGGTCGTAGGCGCGGCGAAATCCACCAGGTAATCCGGGCGTACGCCTTCATCCTGCAACACCTGCTGCAAGCGCCGACCGAGATAGTCGGTCGACAACCCGGCGAACAGCGCCGCGTCCACGCCCAAACGGCGCAAACCCACCGCCACGTTGAACGGCGAGCCGCCGGCAATCGCCTTGAAATTCACTTTTGAAGCCAGGCCGCTGGCATCGTCTTCACTGAAGAAATCGAACAGCGCTTCGCCACACACCAGGTACATAGTTATTCACTCTTCAAAGGGTTGCGACATGCTGTTGATAGCGTTCGTAGGCCTGCTGACAGGCCGCCACATTGTCTGCGATCGGCAAGGTTTCGCTGGCCGGATCGAGCTTCACGCAACGCTCGCATAGATCCTCCAGGCTGTCTTCATGCCCGTTTTCCCAGGACTTGCACCACGCCGCCTCAATCGCGGCACCAAGGGCCGCGGCTTCGCTTTGTTCGGTGCAGATGACCGGGGTGTTCATGATGTCGGCGACCATCTGGCGCCACACCGGGCTTTTCGAGCCGCCGCCGATCAGGCAGATGCTGCGGCTTTGTAAGCCATTCTGGCGCAGCAGGTCCAGTCCATAACGCAAACCGAAGGTCGTGCCTTCGACCACCGCGCGGCACAGGTTGGCCTGAGTCAGGTTGGTCATCGTCAGCCCCAGCAAACTGCCGGTGGCATGGGGCAGGGCGGGGACGCGCTCGCCGTTGAGGAATGGCAGCACGCACACACCTTCGGCACCGATGGGTGCTTGCTCAACGAGGGCGTTGAACTGTTCGATATCCAGCTCGAACAGCTCGCGTATCACCCCGGTCGCGTTGGTCAGGTTCATGGTGCAGATCAGCGGCAGCCAGCCACCGCTGGAGGAGCAGAACGTTGCGACTGAAGCGTCCGGACTGACTTTCGGCTGGTCGGCATAGGCGTACACCGTCCCCGATGAACCGAGACTCATGGTGATAGCGCCGGGCTTGATGTTGCCGGTGCCGATGGCGCCCATCATGTTGTCGCCACCGCCGCTGGAGACCAGCGCCTGCGGGTTGATGCCCAGGTGTTCGGCGATGCTCGGCAGGATCGTCCCGACGGCTTGATGAGCGTCGATCAGCTCCGGCAACGCGGCTTGCAGTCGCCCGGTGGGGTCGATGTCACGCAGCAGCTGCAAATCCCACTGACGAGTTCGCACATTGAAATAGCCGGTGCCCGAGGCGTCGCCGTACTCGCTGCAACTGCGGCCGGTGAGCCAATAGTTGAGGTAGTCGTGGGGCAGCAGGATGCGCGCGATGCGAGCGAAAATCTGCGGATGTTGTTCTTTGGTCCAGAGCAGTTTGGAGACGGTGTAGCCGGGCGCGATCACAACGCCGAGGCGTTCCAGAGAGCCTATTTCGCCACCCAGATGGGCAAGCAGACGGTCGTTTTCCGGGGTGGATTCGGTGTCACACCAGAGTTTGGCCGGACGCAGCACCTGGCCCTGATCGTCGAGCAGCACCAGCCCGTGTTGCTGGCCGGAAACGCCGATGCCGAGGATGTCCTGGCCGTCGACCTTCGCCGCGAGCAATGCGCGGCGAGTGGCAAGCGCGAAGGCCTCCAGCCATTGCGAGGTGTCTTGCTCGCGGCGGCCATTGGCGCCACTGATCAAGGTGTGGGCGGCGGCGCCCTGGCCGAGCACCTGACCGCTGACGGCGTCGAGGATGATGGCTTTGGTGCCTTGGGTGCCGCAGTCGATGCCGAGGAATAGTTGTTGGTTTGCCATGGAAGATCCTTGGTGTGTCAGGTCGATCTCGGTGAAGCCATTCGCGAGCAAGCCCGCTCCCACAGGAGATCTTCAGCGGATACGAATTCTGGGTTCGACACCGACCCAATGTGGGAGCGGCGGTGCGGCGATCCGACTTGCTCGCGAAGGCGGTAGCCAATTCACCGCCGTATCTACGCCAACACCCGCTCCAGAGTCCGCGTCACCCCAACATCACGCAAGCTGTTACAGCACCATTCAAACGCCGCCACAAACTCGGGCGAATGCGGGATCGCCGTACCAAAAATCTCCTCAACCTCCAGCAACCGCTGCGTGATCAACGCATCATCCACCACCAACGCCTGACAGAACGCCGCCCGCGGATCAGGAATACTGTAGGTCTCGCCATTTTCGTCCACGCCCTTCAAATACAGTGCCCATGCGGCTACGACTAATGCCGCCCGTTTGGTTTCCTGCCCATCAGCAATCAATCGATTGATCGTCGGCACCGTGAACTTCGGAAACTTCGACGAACCGTCCGAACACACGCGCTCCAGTTGATCGGCAATCGCCTGGTTGGAGAAGCGTGCCTCCAGGGTGTTTTTGTACTCGGTCAGGTCAATCCCCGGCACGGGTGACAGTTGCGGGGTCACGTCCAGGTCCATGTAGGCACGCATGTAGCGCACGAACAGCGGATCGTTCATGGTTTCGTGAACGAAGCGGTAACCCTTCAAAAACCCCAGATAAGTGAGTGCCAGGTGACTGCCGTTGAGCAGTTTGATCTTCATCTCTTCATAAGGCGTGACGTCGTCGGTGAACTGCACGCCGACCTTTTCCCAAGCCGGACGACCATTGACGAACTTGTCTTCCAGCACCCATTGCACAAACGGTTCGCAGACCACCGGCCAGGCGTCGTCGATAGCGTGTTTATCGTGCAGTTGCAGCTTGTGTTCGGTGCTGGTCATCGGCGTGATGCGGTCGACCATCGCGTTGGGGAAACTCACGTGGGTGGCGATCCAGTCCCGCAGATCGGCATCGCGCAGGGCGGCGAACGCCAGTAACGCTTTGCGAGTGACCGCGCCGTTGTGTGGCAGGTTATCGCAGGACATCAAGGTGAATGCAGGCGTGCCGGTTGCACGACGTTTGGTCAGCGCGGCGCAGAGAAAACCGAACACGGTTTTCGGGGCGTTCGGGTGTGCCAGGTCGTGCTGGATCTGCGGCAGTTGGGCCATGAACTCGCCGTTGCTGTCGTCGATGCAGTAGCCGCCCTCGGTAATGGTCAGCGAAACGATACGGATCTCGGGGCTGGCGAGTTTGTCGATCAGCGCTGCTGCGCCGTCTTCGGCCAGCAGCATGTCGCGAATCGCGCCGATGACCCGAACTTCGGTGTCGTCGGTATCGCCCAGCTCGAACAGGGTGAAGAGGTAATCCTGCTCTTTGAGGTCGTCCCGGGCGCGGCGGTCTTCGGCACGCAGGCCGACGCCGCAAATCGCCCAGTCCAGGTCTTCGCCGGTATTCATCAACGCATCGGTGTAATACGCCTGATGGGCGCGGTGGAAACCGCCGACGCCAATGTGCGCGATGCCTTGACGCGTGTCGCTCAGGGCGTAGGCGGGCAGGACCACCTCGGGGGCGAGACGGTTGAGGTTCTGTTTATTCAGTTTCATCACATGCACTCTAAAATCAGGCCGCAGCGCGCAACGGGCGGGTTAGCGCCACACCGTCGGCATCGAATAAGTGGCAGTGCTCGGCGTCCAGGTGCAGGCTCAGCGACTCGCCATAACGGCTGGCCAGGTCGCCGCGAACACGCATGGTCAAGGCTTCGCCGGACGAGGTCACCACGTGGCAGAAGGTGTCGCTGCCCAGGCGTTCGCTGACGTCGGCGGTGACCTGCAAGGTGCAGTCGCCGGTTTGCGCGAGATTCAGGTGTTCAGGACGAATACCCAACGTCACCGCACCACCGACGCTCAGGTTGGCGCCGCTCAGCGGCAACGTGATGCGGGTGCCGGCGTCCAGCAGCACTTCACAGCTTTGGCGCTCAATGCGGGTGACTTTGCCTTTGAGGAAACCCATTTTCGGCGTACCCAGGAACCCGGCGACAAACAGATTGGCCGGCTGGTGATACAGGTCCAGTGGCGAGCCGACTTGTTCGACTTTGCCGCCGTTGAGTACCACGACTTTGTCGGCCATGGTCATGGCTTCGACCTGGTCGTGGGTCACGTAGATCATCGTGGCTTTGAGTTCTTTGTGCAGGCGCAGCAGTTCCAGGCGCATCTGTACGCGCAGGGCGGCGTCGAGGTTGGACAGCGGTTCGTCGAACAGGAAGATTTTCGGATTGCGCACGATGGCGCGGCCGATGGCCACGCGCTGACGCTGACCGCCGGACAATTGTTTCGGTTTACGTTCGAGCATCGGCCCGAGTTCGAGGATGCGTGCCGCTTCGCCGACTTTCTTCTCGACTTCGGCTTTCGGTACGCCGGCCAGGTCGAGGGCAAACGACATGTTTTTGCGCACGCTCATGTGTGGGTACAGGGCGTACGTCTGGAACACCATCGCCAGGTCACGCTTGGCCGGGCTGACTTCGGTGATGTCGCGGCCATCGAGTTCGATGGTGCCGCCACTGACTTCTTCCAGGCCGGCAATCAGGCGCAGCAACGTGGATTTGCCGCAGCCCGACGGTCCGACGAACACCACGAACTCGCGGTCGTTCACTTCCAGGTCGATGCCTTTGATGATGGAAAAGCCTTCGAAGCCTTTTTGCAGATTTTTGATTTTCAGGTTGGCCATGATGATGGGCCTCCACTTGTTGTTATTCCGTTGAGCCGTGCGGGCTTTTTTGTGGGAGTGAGCCTGCTCGCGATGAGGCCGTGTCAATCGACATCATTGTTTAATGACAGACCGCCATCGCGAGCAGGCTCACTCCTACAGGGATCTTCATTTCACGGCGCCGAACGACAGGCCGCGGACCAATTGTTTCTGGCTGATCCAGCCGAAGATCAGGATCGGCGCGCAGGCCAGGGTCGACACCGCCGACAACTTGGCCCAGAACAGACCTTCGGGACTGGAGTAGGAGGCGATCAATGCCGTCAACGGTGCGGCTTTCGACGAAGTCAGGTTCAAGGACCAGAACGCCTCGTTCCAGCACAGGATCAGCGACAACAGCACCGTGGAAGCCAGACCGCCCTTGGCGATCGGCAGCAGCACCCGGACCATTTCCTGCCACAGCGTGGCACCGTCGAGGCGCGCGGCTTCGAGGATGTCCTTGGGGATGTCTTTGAAGTAGGTGTAAATCATCCAGACCACGATCGGCAGGTTGATCAGCGTGTAGATCACGATCAGTGCGATCCGCGTGTCCAGCAGGCCGAAACTCTTGGCCAGCAGGTAGATCGGCATCAGCACGCCCACCGGTGGCAGCATCTTGGTGGAGAGCATCCACAGCAGCGTGCCTTTGGTGCGTTGGGTTTCGTAGAACGCCATCGAGTACGCCGCCGGCACCGCGATCAGTAGGCACAGGGCTGTAGCGCTGAACGAAATCACCACCGAGTTCCAGGCGAAGCTGAAGTAGTCGCTGCGCTCGTTGATGTGCAGGTAGTTCTCCAGCGTCGGGGCGAAGATGAACTGCGGCGGCGTGGCGAACGCATCGATTTCGGTTTTGAAACTGGTCATCACCATCCAGAAGATCGGAAAAAAGATCAGGATCGCGATGGCCCAGGCCAGGGTGCCGAGCAGCAGGCTTTGCAGACGGCGGGATTGTTGAAGGGTCATGGCGCAGGCCTCAGGCTTTGTCTGTCAGGTTTTTGCCGATCATGCGCACCAGCACGATGGCCGCGATGTTGGCGATCACCACCGCGATCAAGCCACCGGCGGACGCCATGCCGACGTCGAACTGCACCAGCGCCTGGTTGTAGATCAAGTAGGCGAGGTTGGTCGAGGCGTAGCCGGGGCCGCCGTTGGTGGTGGTGAATATTTCGGCGAACACCGACAGCAGGAAAATGGTTTCGATCATCACCACTACGGCAATCGGCCGTGCCAGGTGCGGCAAGGTCAGGTGCCAGAAAATCGCGATCGGCCCGGCACCGTCGAGGCGCGCGGCTTCTTTCTGTTCCTGGTCGAGGGACTGCATGGCAGTCATCAGGATCAGGATCGCGAAGGGCAGCCATTGCCAGGACACGATGATGATGATCGACAGCAGCGGGTAGTGCGCCAGCCAGTCCACCGGTTGCGCGCCGAACAGCTTCCAGACGTAGGCGAGAATCCCCGACACCGGATGGAAAATCAGGTTCTTCCAGATCAGCGCACCGACGGTGGGCATGATGAAAAACGGCGAGATCAGCATCACCCGTACGATGCCGCGACCCAGAAACTCACTGGCCTCCAGCAGCGCACTGATCAACACGCCGAACACCACGCTGATCAGCAGCACGCTGCCGACCAGCAACAAGGTATTGGTGGCGCCGGGCAGGAACCCCGAGTCGCTGAGGAAGTAGCTGAAGTTCTCCAGCCCGACGAACTCGTTCTCACCGGGGTAGAGCAGGTTGTAGCGGATCAATGAGAAGTAAACGGTCATGCCCAGCGGCACGATCATCCACAGCAGCAACAACGCCACCGAGGGGCTGACCAGGAACCAGCCGGGGTTAGACAACCGGCTTTTACGCACCGGTTGGGGAATGTCCATGTGAGCTTTGGCAGTTGAAATATTCATGGCGATAGAACCGATAAGGAACAGACAAATGAAGAACAAATGTGGGAGCGAGCCTGCTCGCGAAAGCGGTGTTCCAGTCGCCAGAGATGCATCGGATGTACCGACCTCTTCGCGAGCAGGCTCGCTCCCACATTGAAATGGCGGGTTACTTGGGGTAACCGGCGCGCTTCATTTCACGTTCGGTAGTTGACTGGGCGGCGGTCAGGGCCTGGTCGACCGTGGTCTGGCCGATCAGTGCCGCCGAGAACAGTTTGCCGACCTGGGTGCCCACGGCCTGGAATTCAGGAATGGTCACCAACTGGATGCCGATATACGGCACGGGCTTGAGGGTCGGCCTGCTCGGGTCCGCGGCTTTCAGTGATTCAAGGGTCACTTTGGCGAACGGCGCAGCCTTCATGTACTCATCGTTGTACGTCGAAGCGCGAGTACCTGGCGGCACGTTGGCAATGCCGTCTTTCTCGGCAACCAAAGCACCGTATTCCTTGGAAGTGGCCCAGGCGCTGAAGGTTTTCGCGGCGTCCTTGGCCTTGGAACTGGTCGGAATTGCCAGCGCCCAGGAATACAACCAGGCCGAGCCCTTGTCGGTGGTCTCGTGCGGTGCATAGGTGAAGCCGACGTGGTCGCTGACCTTGCTTTGGGTTTTGTCGGTGACGAAGGAACCGGCGACGCTGGCATCGACCCAGATCGCGCACTTGCCGCTGTTGAACAGCGCCAGGTTTTCGTTGAAACCGTTGCTCGATGCACCCGGCGGGCCGGATTTCTTCATGGTGTCGACGTAGAAGTTCAGCGCGTTTTTCCACTCGGGGCCGGTGAATTCCGGCTTCCACTGCTCATCGAACCAGCGCGCACCATAGGCATTGGCGACGGTGGTGATCAATGCCATGTTCTCGCCCCAGCCGGCCTTGCCGCGCAGGCAGATGCCGTACTGTTCTTTATCCTTATTGGTGAGTTTGCTGGCGAATTCGCTGATCTGGGTCCAGGTCGGGTGCTCGGGCATGGCCAGCCCGGCTTCCTTGAACAGATCGGTGCGGTAATAGGTGATGGAGCTTTCGGCGTAGAAGGGCAAGGCATACAGCGAACCCTTGACCGACAGGCCTTCACGCACCGATGGGAACACGTCGTCGAGGGCATAACTGGCCGGCAAGTCCTTCATCGGCTCCAGCCAACCTTTGGCGCCCCAGAGTGCGGCTTCGTACATGCCGATGGTCAGTACATCGAACTGTCCGCCCTGAGTGGCGATGTCGGTGGTCAGGCGTTGGCGCAGGACATTTTCTTCCAGCACCACCCAATTGAGCTTGATGTCCGGATGCTCGGCCTCGAAGGTTTTCGAGAGTTTTTGCATGCGGATCATGTCGCTGTTGTTGACGGTGGCGATGGTCAGGGTCTGGGCGCCGAGGCTGACGCTGCTGAGGGTCATGCAGGTGAGGGCAAGCAGAGCTTTTACAGAAGGTTGCATCGTGCACTCCTTTTCTGCACCCGGCGGGTTACAGAAGGACAGTTATTGTTTTTGTGTCTTCCGACGGCAGGAAGAATGTGCACTGATTACAGCCTTCAATTGATGACGTGACAAATCATCCATCGCACTTAGATCGATACTTTTTTGCACTGATGTCTGGAAAGGCAGGATTTGGCGCCTGGCGCCCTGTAGCAGCTGCCGAAGGCTGCGTTCGAGTGCGAAGCACTCGCTGGAGCACAGTACGCGGGTGATTCCGGCGCAGTGGAGTCGCAGGTTTGGCGCCTGCTGCGCAGTCGAACGCAGCCTTCGGCAGCTGCTACAGGGATCGTCCGTGTTACAAAATCAGTGCTGATTTTGCTCAGTCAACCGCTGCACGGCCAACCGCCGGTAATGCGACGGCGTCATGCCCTTGAGTTGCTGAAAACGCCGATTGAAGTTGGAAATATTGTTGAAGCCCGATTCGAAACACACATCGGTTACCGGTTTGTCACCGTCGGCCAGCAGCTCACAGGATTTGCTGATGCGCAGGCGATTGACGAACTCGATGAAGCAGCGGCCAGTGGCTTGCTTGAATACTCGACTGAAATAAGTCGGCTTCATGCCCAGGTGCTCGGCGACTTCTTCCAGCGGCAGTTCACGGGCGTAATGCGCAAAGATGTAATCCACCGCCCGGTTGGTGCGATCGATATTGTGCTCGTCGGCCAATTGCGGGGTCGTGGCCCCGGACAGCAGCTGATAGTCGTCAGAGGTCGCCAGCAACTCCAGCAGAATGAAAAAGTGCCCGAGGCGTGTCACGCCTTTGGTGTCGGCGATGCGCTGCATCAACGTCATGGCCTGGCGAATGGTGCGCTTGCAGCGAAACTCGATGCCGTACTGGGCGCGCTCCAACAGCGGCGCCAGCGTTTTGAGCTCGGCAAACACCAAGTGGCCACTGTCGAACAACTCGTCCGTGAAATTGACCAGCATGTCGCGCTTGGGCACCACTTCGTCTTCGGCCACCTGGCTGATCCAGTTGTGGGGCAGGTTGGGGCCGGTGAGGAACAGCGATTCTGGATAGAAGTTACCGATGTAGTCACCGATGAACACTTTGCCGGAGCTGGCGACGATCAGGTGCAGCTCGTATTCCTTGTGAAAATGCCAGCGCACCAACGGGCAAGGAAAACCGTGCTGGCGGTAGATAATGGACAACCCGTTATGGTCGTCCATCAGTTCGTAGGAGGGGTCTGTCACGCGGGCTGTTCGGGTCATGTCAGGACGCTTTTCTTGTTTTCGCAATCCGATCATGCCTCTTTTGGCGCCTGCTGTGCCAGCCTGCCACGACTTTGGCTTAGGCCCGCTGGTGCAACCTGTCTCCGTAAACCGCTTTCATGCTGGTGGCGCTCCAGCAGTAGCGGACAATATCCGCCTCGTCAAAGAAATCGGTGCTGATGATACTGCACCGGGTGACCCAATCGCGGGTGGTGTGGAACCAGTTGTTGATTTGGTTTTTGATGTGCTGCGGGCCACCCAGCAGCGAATAGCACGTCGCCGGCAAAGACCAGAGAAATGTATCGTAAGGCGCCCCCACCAGGGTGGTCTGGATATGCGATTGCAGATCGCTGGTGTCGGTGAATACCTTGCCGTTCCATTTGTGAGGTACATGCGGCCAGAAATACTCACTGTCGAGTCCGGGCTTCGTCTGTGCGGCCATGACAATGCGACGCTGCGAACTGGCGCGCTTGAGCTGTTCCACGGTACTGCGCGCATCCGAAGGACGGATCAAACGCGAGCCCAGGCGGCGCATCAGAAAATCATTGAATTGTCGGTAGTCGAAAGGCTTCGCTGCATCCCCTAACTGGTGGAAGTCGAGGACGATGAATTCCTCCGGGTTTCGGTCGAGGAATATCGTCACCGCGTCGATCAGTTCATCAAGAATGCGGTGGGACTGATAGCCGTTGTGATGGAAGTAGAACACCGGTACTACCGGGCCGGCGGTACAGCCAAGCCGGATATCGAACGCCCGTGCCCCGTTGGCCAGTTGCCAGGCAAATGAGTCGTTCTGGCACGTTGTCCAGTTGCCGACCACCACCTCATAGTTGGGCGCTTTTTTGTCCATGCCGGCGTTGTGCGTGCCGGGCCAGACAATATCGGTCAGCTTCAACTGGCCGATATCCAGTACGTTGCTCATCCATCTCTGTTTGTTGAGTGTGGTTGCTGTATTGCGGGTCATGACAGTTCCTTGTCGTTGATTCGCCCCATCCGTGGGGAGAAGAAGTTCATGTGTCGGATGTGGCTGGGTGCCACATCCGTATCACTCGCCTGAGACAAAAGGCTTTCATGACCCAGCATAGAAGTGCGTGGCAGTATTGCCAGCGTCGGAAACACTTACACAAGAATAGCTATTTGATGGCGCGAAAATTGTTAATTTCGCTTGCTCGCTTTCGTCAGGTTTACAGTTCGGCAATAAGAGACAATGTTGGATTCTTCAATAAAATCGACATTGATGATGTTGCACTTTGACGCCCAGTCGCTTTTCTTCGGATCGAACCAGGAATTAAGCTCGTCATGAATATCCACGGGGCCACCGAGAGCACTGTAACTGGTGGCGGAAAGCGACCACGGTGCCCATGTGCCCGGCGGGTATTTCAGCACATTAATAATGTGCTGTTTCAAATCAGCGGCATCGGTGATGCCGCTGCCTGACCATTTGTGCCCGATCTGCTCGTGAAATACGTTTTGATCAAGCGCTCTGTTCCAAGGGGCCGCGACCAAAATTCTTTGCATAGAGCTGATTTGTTTGAGTTGACGAAGACTCAGAGACCGGTTTTTGGTGGGGATTATGCGATCGCCGACGAGGAGCTCCATCAAGCTGTTGAAGTAAGCGAAATCAAACTGATCCCCCTTCAGTTCATGAAAGTCCAGGATGATGAATTCGTTGGGGTTCTCTCGAAGAAATTTTTCCACGTCGAATAGAAGGTTCCCCACGGTACGACCATTACGGTAACCGTTGTGATGAATGCAGTATTTTCCGGGTCCCAGCGCGTCGGCGTCGTACATTAAACGGATGTCCAGCGCTCGAGATCCGTGGTTCAACTGGGCATAAAACGATTGGTGCTGACAGGCCAGCCAGTGGGCGCCTGGAATCAGCGACCAGGATGCTTTCCAATCGCTGCCCGCGTTATGAGTGCCTGGCAGCGTCAATTCGCAGAGCGACAATGTATCAATTGCCGGAGTAGCGGCCATCCAGTTGTTAAGTGTGTAATTATTCTGAACAACGTTGTCCATTTAATGCATCCTTGCATTGATTTTTTAAGGGTGGGTAGTTGCGCCGAACTTAACTGGTAAAGTTAAAGTTCGACTGGGTATTTGTAGGGGTGGTATTAGGCTTGGTCAATAACAGTGATAATGCAAAATGTTTGTTATTGGAGTAAGCGCTATAACGGATTTCGATTCTTCGCTTCAATCCATTGCGCCATGTATTGCGTGCTTTTATGGTGGTGATGACGCAACATGCTTCCCGTAAAGTTATCGCTTCTAAGTTGTGCCAAGTGTTGTTGGCAATACAATAACTTTTCGATCAGCGCCGGACCATGCTCCGATTGTCGATAACGATCGGCCAGCAATGCCTTCCCTTGGGATTGGGCGTCCGTCCACAGAGCCTTGTCCTTGTACAGCTGAACCGCGCAATCGGCGAACGCCTGTGCTGTGCGGGTCACGGCCCCCGGCCAGAGATGTTCGCCATGCATCGCTTCTGCGCCGATTGGCGTTGTGATCGTGGGCGTGCCACACAACATGGCGTCGACAATTTTGCCTTTGATTCCGGCACCGAAGCGTAGGGGGGCCAGACAAATCCGTGCGCCAGACATGACTTTTAACGCATCTTCCGCCCAGTTCATTACATGAAAACCCTGGCCGGGGTTATGCAACGCAGTCGCTTTGGGCGGTGTGTAAGCACCGTAAATGTGCAATTGAGCCGTTGGCAGTTGTTGGCGGATCAGCGGCCAGACAGTGGTTTTCATCCAGAGCACCGCATCCCAGTTGGGCGCATGACGGAAGTTGCCGATACTGAGAAAGTGCGCGCGATCTTCAAAAGAAACCGGTGGCACGCTCGGTAGATCGACCATCAGCGGGCACCAGTGCAGCAAGTGGCGCGGCAGCTTGAATTGCTCGACCAGCAACTCGATCTCTACTTCTGAAATCATCAGATTCAAGTCGCAACGATAAATCGCTGCGATTTCCCGTTTAGCCAGATCGGTCTCGGCCATGAGTTCGAACTCTTCACGTAACGCCGGCGCGAACAAATCGGTGAAATCATTGGCGTCGTCACTGGCCTTCAAACGCTCCTTGAGGCGTTGATGGCGGGCATCTCGCAGGCTTCGCAGATCAGAGGTCTCAAGTACGCGCAAGGCAGCGGGACAATGTTTTTCAACGCGCCAGCCGAACTGTTCTTCCATCATGAACTGATCGAACAGAACGATATCCGGGGCCAGTTCGCTGATGAACGTGTCGAAACTGCTGTTGTTCAATTCGATCGGGACTTCGCGAATGCCCAAGACCGTCAGGTCTGCCCGGTGTTCACCGGTGCCGGCCGGGCTACTGAAAGTAATGTCCCAGCCTTGCTGCAAGAAGGTCTCGAGAATTTGCATCATGTGCCCGCTGGCCGCAGAAGAACGGGGCTCAGGCCAGACGTAACCAATGACCAGGACTTTGGTGGAGGAGGGCTGACTCATGGGGCATTCCTTGATGCGGGCACTGGGCGTCGAAAAAGCGCGCAATTAAACCACAGTCAGTTGTTTTCATTCAGCCAATCTGCCGCAGGCCCGCCCTGCGGCGGATCGTGTGGCTTAAACCGGATTCAACTTCACAACAACCTCCCATCCGATGTAGCCGTTCTGGCTTCTTTCGAGCGCCTTCGACATCGTCTCAATGTTTAGCCGGTACGAGACTGGATCTTTCGATAACTGGCTAAGCAGTGATGTGGTCAGTGCGAACGAATCCGCATTATTGAAAGCGTTGGCCTTGTCGATCACTTTCAGCGTATCCAGATCACGCAGGTGGCCGGAGGCCAGGTTCATCAGCGGAGCAACATCCAGTCGTTGGTAGTTACCTTGGCGTCCGGATACTGGAAGGTGGGCATAGGAGTGATCCAGTGTGTTGGGGGCTCCATGAAACAACTCATGAACAATGTCATCGGCGAGTACATCATGGCTATAGCCTTCGGTACGGAACTGCCGATTGAAGTTATGGGTATAGATGCGCATGAACTTCTTTTGGGTTGCTTCCTTCGGGATTGCGCGTGCCCATTCTGCATACAAGTCCGGGTTCAGGGCTGCGAAACTTTGCGACTCGGCAGAGTCCAGGATGAAGTTGTCGGGTGTGACTTTGGCAATATCTTTTTTTACTTCGTTCAGGTAATTCAGAACTTTGCGTCGACCTTGACTGGAGTTGTCACCTAACAGCAGTTTCACAATCTTCCCAGAGTCGGTTTCAAGTGATGCGTTCGTCAGGACTCTGATGGCATCGTCGACCTTTGCTCTAGAGGCTGGCAACGCGTCCTTGAGCAGTTTGCGGGTGTAGGATGCCGGCATCAGCTGATCCAGCTTGAGCAGATGCCAGATTTTCATTGGTTCGAAGTTGTTGAGCTTCGCTCCCCATGGCTGACCGTGCCGGTTGAGTGCGTACCAATGGTCGTTCTGGCGTATACCCCAGACCCGGAAAAGGTCTTTCGAAGATTCCACGGGGCGCCAAGTTCCGAAACGAATGATGTCTGGATCGCCGGCTCTGGCCAATTGCTCGAATTGAGTCTGACCTGCCAACCGGCGAAGATCGGAAGTGGCGTTTTCCAAGGCCGCAACGCTCCCGTTAAAACCTTTGCGCAACAGTTTTGCGCCACCTGTCAGCAAATCCGGAACGCCATCCAGCGGATTTAGCAAGCTGCTCACCAGGCCCAGGCCAGTCTTGGCCATGGCGCTGGCTTTCGTTGCAAGGGTCATGCTTCTGGCGGCAAGACTGGCTACCTTAGCGATGGCCCCGACCACCAACAGAAGTGTCATCGCAGCTTCCAGGGTGCAGGCAGCTACTCCTTGGAACTGTCGATCCAGATCGTCTGAACTGATGTCTTCGAAGCATGATTTGAACGGGATGACAATATTGAGAAACGTGTTCAAATCTTCTTCACGTTCTGCGCGCAATGCCTCCAGTCGGGTTTGCCCCCAACATTCTTTTACCAACTCATCGTAGGTTGCGATTGGCCGGTGCTTGAGCACGAAGTTCACGAGCGGGTCGAATTCACTTGAATAGAAACTTTGGTAATAGCCTTTGCTTTCAATGTTCGAAGGCAGGAGTGTCGCTGATAGTTCCCCGATTTTTTCAATGACGCCACGACTGGTATTGACGAGGCCAGGTATGACTCCATGGGTGTAGCACTCGATGTCCGTGGGCAGTTGATGCACCGGTGCCGGATAGTAGTGGTTTTTTTTACTGCTGCGGGGGCTTGTATGCAATAGGTTCTCCTTTTCGATCAACTCGGCCAGTTCCGTGTTTTCACGGCAGACTCCGTGCAAGGTGAACAGCTCATAACAACTCAGTCGTCCTTCGAAATAGGTACACATCACCACGCCGTAACGACCGGTGGCCTGCTCTTTGTCTTTCTGACTCTCCATGGGAACCGTCGGCCCGGCGAACTCAAGGAGTGACGAGAGTGGAACACTCGGCGAGGTCAATTCAAGGAGTGACGAGAATGGAGTCATGGGGGGGAGGATGATTGGATGAGGAGTGGCGACTGAAGGCCGTACAGAGAATATCGTCACCTGTCCGCGCAGCAGCCTTGCCCGATCAGGAAGCGGCAAGGATGAAAGGGCCAGTTTCAAATGCGTACTCATGGCCTGCGCATGTGACACATAGTTCCGATTGAATTGGCGGTAAAACTCTCCATCCGGAGAAATCAGGTTGGGGAGCATCTTTGGAAACGCTGTATAAATACTCTCTCCATGTTTCAAGTCCCAATCACCTGTCTGCAGGTCGTTGGACATGAGCAGGTCTACAGGGGATATGAGGAACGATTCGGCAAAGGCGTCTTGCAGTGTTCGATTGCTCTTTTGGTGAAGGACGTCATTTTCAAGATAGGTGCATCCCTTGGCGACTTGCTTGAGGATGTCCAGGGCGATGCTCTTGCGGGTCGGCAAGGGGCGAGACAATGTTTCAGCCGTTTCAGCGTAGGTTTTCGCATGGCGGGCGTAAGCGGCCACTGCCACTTCAAGTGAATCCTTGACCGACCGGTTTACTTCATTATGGGTGACGATACCGTTGAGCAACGCCCAGTCGATCACTGGATCTACAGCAGCCAAGGCATTGAGTGCCTGTTGCGACTCGGTGACTGAGACGGACTTCATCAGGTGTTGTATTTGCGCGTGGGTCATTGAGCGCGACGATCCCGGTGAAATGATTTCCTGCACCGCGATGGTCCGGCAGTAATCAACCCATTGCGGGGTGCCTAATAGCAGAGTAGGCGGCAAGTCCTTGACCAGAAACTCCGGCGCGGTGCCGGCCAGCAATAAATGCGAGGCCAGCGCCGCGTTGTGTTCAGTGATTCGGTGGTTATTGATCAGATATCTTTCGAACTCCGTTTGAACACTGGCGAAAGACTTCTCTATGTGTCGGGCCGCATAGAGATCGAAACCGGCCACTTGATTGCGCGGCTCTTGCTCCCCGACCATCGGATGGAGATCCAGCAGTAGCGCGGTCAAAAGTATTTGCTGGAGAGACTCATCCGATAAGGGCTGATTATCTTGCGCACCATACCAATCCAGGTCCCGTACAAAACTTTTTGCCCAGATTAGAGCAATTGAACTGGAAACAAGCGTTTTCAGATAATACTCCGCATCATATCGATTGAAGGGGATGGATCGTCCACCCAGAATAGTGTCTGACAGATGTTCCAATAATGGTTCGCCCTTGGTGTGTTCCTTGATAAGTGCTCGAAGCTGGTAGCACTGTGCTGATGACATAGTGAGCGGATTGTTTTCCCCGACCTGTATCATTTCCCAATAGTTGCCCAATGGCGGACTGACGGGATGTGGCTGTTCCAGGAATGCAATCAGGTTCTGGGCATCGATGAGCGTCCGAGGGAGGAGGTAACGATGGAATCTCAACCATTGAATCATGCTGACTTGGTCATCAAGGGTGACGACGCCACCGGTCAATTGCGCCATTTCAACCAATACAACAAGATCATCGTTCAGATCCGGAGCCAGTTTGAATGCACCCTCGAAACTCAGGGTTCTGCCTGCGCAGTGTGCCTTGACCTGACCATTAGCGGTGACTTCAAACAGTGAGTCTTCGGACAGCCGGAGTTTCATCAAAAGGTTTTTGAAAGAGGCTTTTTCGACCATGTTTCGCAACATGACTCTTGCGGGCTGGAGAGCTTCTTCTAGCGATGAGCCAGACTCCAGGGAGATGAAAACACCTTCCAGACTGACTTCCTTGGAGTGACTGTGGTCTTGCACTCGACGCTTTAATTTGTCGAGAAATTCCCAGCGTTCTATATTGTCTTTTCGGCTGTTGTGATCTTCGTGCGGGATATAAGCAGAAGGTCTGGATAAGTGTCTTCGAAAGGTATTGGCTGTATTTATAATGGTCATGGCGAATCCATATATTTCTGGGTTGTATGTTTGAGGTATCCTCTTTTAATGTTTGAGTGATGGCAAGTTGGCGTATGTAAGTGTGTGTTGCATTTGTGTGGAAATAATGATCGCTTTAGTTGGTTGTCATGTTGTTAGGGTGTAAAGACCTCTCCGCTATAACTGGCAGAGGTCAGGTGATTTATTACATTTTTAAATAATGCTTTTGACTTTGACAGTCAAGAAAACACGACAACCCCCACAGAGCAAAAGAGTGAGATTGTCGTGTTTGATTTACTGACCCTGGATGCCGGGTAGCGTTCTGCAAAACGCCTCATCGGCGGGTGGCGCCTGATTCGGATACGTATCCGGAAGCACCTTGACCATCGTCGTTTCGACAACGCCGTCCGCGTACTCAGATTCGAAGAACTCTGCGCTCCAACCCACCTTGGGAGCACGGAGAGTTGTCTGGACGTCCATTGAGGCCGGCAATTGTGCTGCGGTGTAGCGCACGCCGCAGTTGTACCTGAAGTCTCGGGCCTTCGGGTTGTGGGCTGTCCATTGGGTCACCTTGATCGGCATTTCGGACAAGGTCAGGTGCAACTTGGTCGATGTGGCGTCCAGGCGCTGTTCCTGTGCCTTTAACCTCGGTGCGGTATTGCCGGTCTGCCGCCGCTTGATATAAGGAATCAGGTTCGCTTCAACAAACGCCCGCACATCGTGGGCGGAATTGGGAATGACCCGAAGTGTGTTGTCACCCGGCAGGTCTGGAAAATACTGGCGTGAAGCATCCGGGATGAAGAAGTCATCGCCACTGGCGTTGACAATGTATTTCGGGATCTTCAAGCGGTCGATGTAGCCGGACAGATTCCGATAGGTCATCGGATCTTCGACCTGCATCAGCTTCTTGAACGGCTCGCTCTTGCGTTGGGCGATCACGCCTTGCAAGTAGTAGTCGATGTACGCCAGGGGCCAGTTACCGCCGTAGGCCAGAAACKTCTGGTCGAACACTTTGTCCGTATTCAAGACGTCGATGACAAACGGCACGATGCTATCGACGCGCGAGTCCGCAAGGGCGGACAGCCATACCGCCCAACCGCGTTTCGACGCGCCGGTGGCAAGAAAGCTCACGACCTGGCCTGGCGGCGTTTCCTTTTGCGCCAGGTCCATGGCCTTGACCAGCGCTTCCATCATCGGCACATGCAGCGACATAAAGGGTTGTTGTTCCGGGGCCTGCATGAATAGCTTCCAGCTGTGGGCAACGCTGCCATCTTCTGTCCGAGGCACGCCGTCATCGCTGTAGGTCAAATACTGGTTAGGGACATTGCTGACGGCCACTACGATCAAACCGGTTTGCCGGGAAATGTTGAGCAGTGTTTGCGGCGAAAAGTTGTTGGGTGCTCCCGGAGACTCACCGGGCAAAGGGTTGTTGACGCCATCGTTGGCGACCAGCACGGCACGCGTACCCTTGACGTTGTCGGGAATGTACAGGTCGACTCCATGAGTCCAGTTTGCCGGGGTGACTTGACCGCCCTGGCCCCAGGACTGTGACGTCAGCTCGAAGCGCCGGATGTTGACGCCGGGCTGTTGCTCTTGTCCCTTACTGATGTAGCGCAGCGGTTGCGTCGCTTCGGCTTTGCGATAGCAGCTCAATACTTCGCTGAACGCCTGTCCGCTCTGTTCAAAGCAGTGTTGGGGATTGTCGGAAGAGGCTGATCGGCAACCATATCCGGCGGTGAGCATCAGCAATAATCCGCTGATCTTCAAATAACGTGCGTAGCGTTCGGTTCGACTCGGCATGGACTCGGCTCCTTATGAGTGGGAATTACCGGTCCAATCAAACGCCAGGCGGGCGACCTTTTCTACTGTCAGAGTTGACAGGTCAGAACCCCAAAACGCCGAAAAATGCAGCCTTACGTCGGTTTATGCAGAAAAGTGGTGGGGCCAAGATGCCCAGTCAACAGTCTCAGGCCAGCATGCCTTTGACCTTGTCGCGCAGCTGATCAATCGAAAACGGTTTGCCGATCACCGACATGCCTGCGGGCACATCAATACTTTCGGCATAGCCGCTGGCGAACAAAATCGGCAACTCAGGGCGCAGCATCCGCGCCTGGGTAGCCAGTTCACGGCCGTCCATCACCGGCAAACCAACGTCTGTCATCATCAAATCGATGTACTGATCTTCATCGTTGAGAAACTCCAGCGCCTGTTCACTGCCATCGGCCTCGAGCACCTTGAACTCGAGCTCCTCCAGCACATCGACAATCAGCATGCGCACGATGGCGTCGTCTTCGACGACAAGGATGATGGACGCGTTGACGGGCATAGTGGGGGTTCTCAGAGGATGAATTCGTGGTTGTCGGTCGATCGAAATCGCCGGGCTCTTGCTTGAGTAAGTGACGGAACCCGACAAGTTCCCACGCGGTAGAAAAAAGAATAGCCGCACAAGTGCTGGCAAGGATAACCGCTCCTTTGCGCTGGAGCAGTGGAATGTAGGATTTTGCTCGAAAAGGTGTCAGAAAATTGGATCAATCCGGCGCTTTTGGGGCAAACTCCTTGGTTTTCAACAGTTCGACAAGGTTTCCCCCATGACATCCGCGTCTTCGGTTGATGAGCAACGATTCCGTAAACTCCTGAGCCGCAACGTCAGCCTGCCGTTGGGTGTCGGCGTGCTCAGTGCAGTGTTCTTTGTTTTGCTGATTACTTATCTGCTGTCGATGATCCAGTGGGTCGAGCACACCGACCGGGTGATCAATAACGCGAATGAATCGATCAAGCTGACCGTCGATCTGGAAACCGGTATGCGCGGCTTCCTGCTCACTGGCGACGAGCACTTCCTTGAACCCTACGAAACGGCCAAGCCACGAATCGCTGTCGCCCTCAATACCTTGCTCGAACTGACTGCGGACAACCCGGTGCAGACCGACCGTCTGCACCGGCTCCAGGCCTTGCAGAATGAGTGGGCCACTTACGCGCAGGCATTAATTGACTTGCAGCGATCCAGCGGCGATTACCGCAGCGCGGTCAAGGCCGGGCGCGGCAAGCGGCTGACCGATGAGATCCGAAAGCAATTCGAAGACGTGATCGACATGGAGCAGCAGTTGCGTACTACGCGCAACGAGGAAGTGCGCCGCACCACGATCTGGAGCATCAGCCTTTACCTGTTGTTCATCGCCGGGATCAGCGCCTTGCTGGCCTACATTGGTCGTAGGGACTTGCTCAACCTTTCGCAAAGTTATAGCGCCAACCTCGCCGGTCAACAGGCCAGCGCTCGTCGCCTGGAACAGCAGGCCTGGTTGCGCAATGGCCAGACCGAACTGGCCGAACAAGTGCTGGGGCAACTGTCGCTTAACCTGCTGGGCCGCAACATTCTGCAGTTCTGCGCGCAGTACCTGGGCACCGCCGTAGCAGCCATTTATGTCCGCGAAGAACATGGCGGTCTCAAGCGCATTGCCTCTTACGGTTTCTCCCGCGAGCAGGAAGCGCGCGAACAGCAGATTTATAGCGATGAAGGCATTGTCGGCCAGGTAGCGAACCAGGCTCGCTTGATCCGTCTCGATGACGTACCGAGCGATTACTTCAAGGTCAGTTCCGGCCTGGGCGAAGGTCTGCCGCATAGCGTGCTGGTCGTGCCGACCAGTGACGACGATCGGGTCAACGGTGTGATCGAACTGGGCTTTCTGCGCCCGCTGACGGACCGCGATGTTGAATTGCTTGAACTGATTGCCGGCAACATCGGCACGTCCATCGAGGCTGCTCGCTATCGCCAGCGCTTGCAGGAAGTGCTGGCCGAAACCCAGCAGCTCAATGAAGAGCTACAGGTTCAACAAGAAGAACTCAAGACTGCCAACGAAGAGCTGGAAGAGCAGTCGCGGATTCTCAAGGAGTCCCAGGCGCACCTGGAGACCCAGCAGGTCGAGCTTGAACAAACCAATGAGCAGCTCGCCGAGCAAGCGCAGATCCTCGCCGACCAGCGCGACGCCATGGACCTGAAGAACAGCGAGCTCAATCAGGCCCAGACCCAGCTCGAAGAACGCGCCGAAGAGTTGCAGCGCTCGAGCAAGTACAAGTCTGAATTCCTCGCCAACATGTCCCACGAGTTGCGCACGCCGCTGAACAGCTCGTTGATCCTCGCCAAGTTGCTGGCGGAAAACCCTCAGGAAAATCTCAGCGCCGAGCAGGTCAAGTTTGCCGAGTCGATTTACTCTGCCGGCAATGATTTGCTCAACTTGATCAACGACATTCTCGACATTTCCAAGGTCGAGGCCGGCAAGCTTGAGATGCGACCGGAGAACACCAGTGTCGCGCGTCTGGTGGACGGCTTGCGCGGGATGTTCCAGCCCCTGGCGACCGACAAGAAACTGGATTTCCAGGTCGAGGTGCAGGCCAGTGCGCCGATGATGATCTTCACCGACCGCCAACGTCTGGAGCAGGTCATCAAGAACCTGCTGTCCAACGCGGTGAAATTCACCGAAAAAGGCACGGTCAGCCTGACGGTCGCCAGCCAGCCCAGCGAGGGTATCGCCTTTATCATTCGCGATTCAGGGATTGGCATTGCCGCGGATCAGCAGGACAGCATTTTCGAAGCCTTCCGCCAGGCCGATGGCACCACCAATCGCCGTTACGGTGGCACCGGCCTGGGCTTGTCGATTTCCCGTGACCTGGCCGCCTTGCTCGGCGGTTCCATCAGTGTCACCAGCGAGCCGGGGCAGGGCAGTGTGTTTACGCTGGTTTTGCCGCAGCAATACGTCGAACCGGGCGAGGATCCTGTCGAGGCGATGAGAGCCACGCCGGTTGCCTTTACACCGAGAGTGACGCCCGCTGCGCTGGTACCAGTGATCGCCGAAGTTGAAATTCCGCGTTTCGACGACGATCGCACCAAGGCACCCTTCGCCACTCGTTGCATTCTGGTGGTGGAAGATGAGCCGAACTTCGCCAATATCCTTTACGACCTGGCGCATGAGCTGGGGTATCAATGCCTGGTGGCGCACGGCGCGGACGAGGGTTACGACCTGGCCAAGGAATTCATCCCGGACGCCATTCTGCTGGACATGCGTCTGCCGGATCATTCCGGGTTGACTGTGTTGCAACGCCTGAAGGAACACGCCGAAACCCGGCACATTCCGGTGCATGTGATTTCGGTGGAAGACCGGGTCGAAGCCGCGATGCACATGGGCGCTATCGGTTATGCGGTCAAGCCGACCACCCGCGAAGAGCTCAAGGACGTGTTTGCCCGCCTTGAGGCCAAGCTGACCCAGAAAGTCAAACGCGTCCTGCTGGTCGAAGACGATGATGTACAGCGCGACAGCATTGCCCGGCTAATCGGCGACGATGACATCGAAATCACTGCCGTTGGCCTGGCGCAGGATGCGCTGGATCTGCTGCGCACGACGATTTTCGACTGCATGATCATCGACCTGAAGCTGCCGGACATGCTCGGCAACGACCTGCTCAAGCGCATGTCCACGGAAGATATCTGCTCGTTCCCTCCAGTGATCGTCTACACCGGGCGCAACCTGACCCGGGACGAAGAGGCCGAGCTGCGCAAGTATTCGCGCTCGATCATCATCAAGGGCGCCCGCTCGCCAGAGCGTTTGCTGGATGAGGTCACACTCTTTCTGCACAAAGTCGAATCCAGGTTGTCCCATGAACGCCAGAGGATGCTCAAGACCGCGCGCAGCCGCGACAAGGTCTTCGAGGGTCGCAAGGTGCTGCTGGTGGACGACGATGTACGCAACATCTTCGCCCTGACCAGTGCCCTGGAGCAAAAGGGTGCAATCGTGGTCATCGGCCGAAACGGCCGTGAAGCGATTGAAAGACTGAATGAAGTCGAGGACATCGATTTGGTGTTGATGGACGTAATGATGCCGGAGATGGATGGTTTCGAAGCCACCATCGAGATCCGCAAGGACCCGCGCTGGCGCAAGCTGCCGATCATTGCGGTGACGGCCAAGGCCATGAAGGACGATCAGGAGCGCTGTTTGCAAGCGGGCTCCAATGATTACCTGGCCAAGCCCATCGACCTGGATCGCCTGTTCTCACTGATTCGCGTGTGGTTACCAAAAATGGAACGCATTTAGTGGAACGCAATTTTTCAGCGGAGCGAAATAGCGAAATCGAAATTCGCTTGTTGATCGAGGCGATCTACCTCAAATACAGCTATGACTTTCGCGACTACTCCGGCGCTTCGATCAAGCGCCGGGTCAATCACGCGTTGAGCCAGTTCGAGTGCACGACCATTTCAGCGTTGCAGGAAAAGGTCTTGCACGACCCGACGGCGTTCATGCAGTTGCTGCAACTGCTGACGATCCCGGTCAGCGAAATGTTCCGCGACCCTTCGCATTTCCTGGCGATCCGTCAGGAAGTGGTGCCGCTGCTCAAGACTTACCCCTCGATCAAGATCTGGATCGCCGGTTGCAGCACGGGTGAAGAGGTCTATTCGATGGCCATTCTGCTGCGCGAAGAAGGCTTGCTCGATCGCACCATCATTTACGCCACCGACATCAACCCGCGCTCGCTGGACAAGGCCAAGCAAGGGATTTTCTCCATGGAGAATGTCCGCGCCTACACTCATAACTACCAGCAGGCAGGTGGCCAGCGTTCGTTCGCCGACTACTACACGGCGGCCTACGGTTACGCGATTTTCGACAAGACGTTGTGTGAAAACGTGACCTTCGCCGATCACAGCCTGGCGACTGACAGTGTCTTTTCAGAAACTCAATTAATTTCGTGTCGTAATGTTTTGATTTACTTCAACAAAAAGCTTCAGAATCGTGCTTTCGGTTTGTTCCATGAATCCCTTTGTCATCGAGGATTTTTGGTGCTGGGCAGCAAGGAAACCCTGGATTTTTCGGCCTTCGGCAACCAGTTCGAGCCGTTGGTGAAACAAGAACGGATTTACCGCAAATCATGAACAGTGCAGCGGTTTTGCCTTCCATAGAGGCCATCGTGATCGGCGCCTCGGCCGGCGGAGTGGAGGCGTTGCTGAATATCCTCAGCCCACTGCGAGAAGGCTTCAAGCTGCCGATCATCGTGGTTTTGCACCTGCCGGACGAACGTCGCAGCCAACTGGCCGAGGTGTTCGCACGGCGAGTCGCCATGCCTGTAATGGAAGCCCGCGACAAGACGCAGGTCGAAGCCGGTACGCTGTATTTCGCGACTCCGGGTTATCACTTGTCGGTGGAGCAGGACCGCAGTTTTTCCTTGAGCCTGGAAGCCCACGTGCATTATTCGCGACCGGCCATCGATTACCTGTTCGAGTCGGCCGCCGATGCCTACGGTTCAGCCCTGGCCGCGGTGTTGTTGACCGGCGCCAACCGCGATGGCGCCCGCGGTCTGGCCCAGGTCAAGCGTCGTGGCGGCATGACCATTGTCCAGGACCCGGATGAAGCCCAGGTCGCGACCATGCCTCAGGCGGCGCTTGATATACACCAGCCGGACCACATTCTCCCTATACGCGGCATCGGCCGTCTGCTTGTCGAGCTGGAACGAATCGCATGTTAAGTACTATCCAGGCCAAATTGCTGATCGTCGACGATCTGCCGGAGAACCTGTTGGCGCTCGAGGCACTGATCAAGCGTGAAGACCGTATCGTCTACAAAGCCTTGTCCGCCGATGAAGCCTTGTCGCTGTTGCTGCAACACGAATTCGCCATGGCCATTCTCGACGTGCAGATGCCCGGCATGAACGGCTTCGAGCTGGCCGAGCTGATGCGCGGCACGGAAATGACCAAGAACATTCCGATCGTGTTCGTCAGTGCGGGCGGTCGTGAGCTGAACTACGCGTTCAAGGGCTACGAAAGCGGTGCCGTGGATTTCCTCTACAAGCCGCTGGATATCCACGCGGTCAAGAGCAAGGTCAACGTGTTTGTCGAACTGTATCGCCAAAGCAAGGCGATGAAACAGCAGGTCGAAGAGCTGGAGCAAAGCCGCCGCGAGCAGGAAGCGCTGCTCAAGCAGTTACAGAGTACCCAGCTGGAACTGGAGCAAGCGGTGCGCATGCGCGATGACTTCATGTCCATCGTAGCCCACGAAGTCCGCACGCCGCTCAATGGCCTGATCCTCGAAACCCAGTTGCGCAAGATGCACCTGGCCCGGGATAACACTGCGGCGTTCACCCTGGACAAGATGCATGCGATGGTCGACCGCGATGAGCGGCAGATCAAAAGCCTGATCCGACTGATCGAAGACATGCTCGACGTATCGCGCATTCGCACCGGCAAGTTGTCGATCCGACCGACGCGCTTCGATCTGTCGGCGCTGGTTCGCGGCTTGTTGCAGAACTTTGCCCCGCAGATCGACGCTGCCGAGTCCACGGTCACCCTGGAGGCCGAGCAACCGGTGGTGGGCAGCTGGGACGAGTTTCGCGTTGAACAGGTGATTTCCAACCTGCTGACCAATGCGTTGCGCTACGGCGCCAAGAGTCCGATCACCGTTAAGGTGTACAGTGAGAGCGGTCAGGCTCGGGTGGACGTACGCGATCTCGGGATCGGCATCGGCGAAGAGAACCAGAAGCGTATTTTCCAGCAGTTCGAACGCGTCACGGCCAAACACGCTGTCGCGGGGTTGGGTCTGGGATTGTTTATTTCCGAGCAGATTGTGGCCGCCCATGGCGGTTCCATTACCGTCGAAAGCCGGATTGGCGAAGGCGCCTTGTTTCGCGTTTGTCTGCCGCTGTAGGAAAACAGCCAGAAAAACGCAACCTCTGATCGACCCCACGGTCGTATCAGCAGCTATTGACCGAACAAAGGCTTCCCATGAGTGAAGATGCACAAGACGTCGTATTGATCGTCGAAGATGACCCCTCCATTTTGATGGTGCTGTCGGCCTATCTGTCGGGTGAGGGCTACCGGGTGTTGCAGGCCGAAAACGGCGAGCAAGCCTTCGAAATTCTGTCGAGCAAACCCCACCTGGACATGATGATCACCGACTTCCGCCTGCCGGGTGGAATCTCTGGTGTCCAGATCGCTGAACCTGCCGTGAAGCTGCGACCGGAACTCAAGGTGATCTTTATCAGCGGTTATCCGCAGGAGATCCGCGAGACGGACAGCCCGATCACCCGTAAAGCACCGATTCTGGCCAAACCGTTCGATCTGGATGTACTGCAAGAGCTTATGCAGGAAATGCTGTCGTAAGGTGCTTTGCTCCTACGGGTAATGCTGGGTACATATCCGTTTCTGCGGTGATGGCTGATTACGGTTTCGCTTTTACAGCGAGTCACTTGGAAAAGCCCCAAGTAACCAAGGGCTCTTGCCCCGCCATTCGGTGCCTCGC